>JAZNMF010000001.1:0-18362 GCA_045579545.1 Acetatifactor sp.
AAAGTAAGACCCCTTGAAGACGACGAGGTAGATAGGAATAAGGTGTAAGCACAGTAATGTGCTCAGCTGATATTTACTAATCGGTCGAGGGCTTAACCTGAAGGCTGGTTTAGAGAGAGTATCCCTGAGGATACGTCTTGTAGTAAGAGGATTCAATGTTCGGTTTTGAAGGTATAAATAAGTACTTTCAGAATATAATAAGGTGTATTCCTCCTTAGCTCAGTCGGTAGAGCACCTGACTGTTAATCAGGGCGTCGTTGGTTCAAGTCCAACAGGGGGAGTTAAGGCTCCATGGTCAAGCGGTTAAGACATCGCCCTTTCACGGCGGTAACACGGGTTCGATTCCCGTTGGAGTCATTTTAATTTAATAAGGCGTCTTAGCCAAGTGGTAAGGCACGGGTCTGCAACACCCTTATCGCCGGTTCAAATCCGGCAGACGCCTCTTATGAAATCCCGCTTTTTAAGCGGGATTTTTGTGTGATAGAAAAATTGTTTGCCCGTTCTTGATACAAGAGTTCGCAAGCGGACTCGTTGCTCTGTTGCTATTCTACTTACTATATGATATAAATTAATTGGAGGTGTTAACCATGGATGTTAAGGCTGCGATTTTTGATATGGATGGTACATTGATAGATTCCTTGATAGTTTGGGATGTTTTGTGGTCAACTTTTGGTAAGCTATATTTGAATGATCCTGATTTTGCTCCGAGCAGCGAAGATGATAAGAAAGTACGTACACTCACGGTAAAGGATGCAATGTATTTTGTACATGATAAATATGGACTTGGATCCGGCGGTGAAGAACTTCTTGAAATTGCGGACAACGTTGTGTATGACTTTTATTCCAATAAAGTAGAATTGAAAAGTGGTGTGAGAGAATTTCTGGAGTTTTTTAAACGTAACGGAGTCAAAATGTGTATTGCTTCAGCTACGGACAAGTCGCTCCTTAAAGTTGCCATGAAGCATTGTGACTTAGAATCTTATTTTTTGAACGTGTTTTCCTGCTGCGATATCGGGAAAGGTAAAGACCAGCCGGACATCTATTTGCTTGCGAGTGAATTTTTGGGTGTTGGTATCGAAGATACATGGGTATTCGAGGATTCTCTGACTGCCATTGAAACTGCAACTAAAATCGGAATGCCCACGGTTGGCATATATGACCGATATAATTATGGTCAGGACGAAATGGAAAGAATAGCGACGGAGTACATAGCAGATGGAGAAACGCTATTGAAACTGATTGACAGACAATAAATGAATCTTATATACATATAAAACCCCCGACTTGTTGCTTATAACAGTCGGGGTTTTGCATTGATGATAGGTGTTGTCTTGTTAACCTATTCTTTTTTGCCTGAATTAAAATGAGCTTCGATGTGTTTCAACAGTTTTTTTGCGGCAAAAGAAAGATAATGATCTTTTTTCGTGATTACGGCAATGTCCCATATTACGGTTGGCTCCAATGGAACTACAGTATACTCTTCTGTCACATAACGCTGTATGATCGGTGTGGGCAAAACTGCTGTACACAGCCCAAGGCTAACCATATCGAAAATAAAATTTGGCATAAAACTTTTGTAGACAATGTTGGGAGAGAAGCCTTCTTTTTCGCAGAGGCCGATAAATTGGTCATGCAATGTTGAAGTGTCGCCAAAGGTTATGATAGGTTCGTCGCGCAGTTTTTTCAGAGGTATTTGATGATATTGCCCAAATGGGTGATCTTTGGGTACTACGAGCTGGCATACGTCCTTGACGAGAGGTGTCACATCAAAGTGCGAGAGGTGAGATACAGGCAGCATAACCAGACCAAAGTCTGATTCTCCGGCTAAAACAGAACCGGTAGTTAATTTGGAACCTTCTTCCACGATACTGATTGTGATATTGGGGTAGAGTCTATGAAAATTCATTAATAGCTGTGGAAAATAAGTGTCCAGCAGTACTCCGGGAATGCTTACTCTTACATTTCCTGAGTTGCCTGATTTTACGTCGTCAATGTTACGGTATAGTTCTGAAAACCGCGCAATCATCTCTTTGGACTGCTTGTAAAATAATTCACCCGCATCGGTCAGGAAAAATCGCTTACTGGTGCGATCGATCAGTTTTACATGAAGTTCTTCTTCAATCTGTTTTACGGTTCTTGTCAGGATTGGTTGTGTTACCTGAAGCTTTTCTGCAGCTTTTGTAAAATTCCTGCTTTCAACCACTGCCACATAATATTTTAAATGCTGCATGTCCATGATATTCTTGCCTTCCTATAAAACTAAACAAAAATGTTCGGTTTTCTTAGTCATAATTCATAAAAAAATAAATTTCTGATAATCAACTATTAAATTAGGTTATAGATTATTCTATTATGCATAAAAGTATTATATAATACTATAGCATAGATCATATAAGTATGCAATATTGTTATAGATAAATAGTTAAAGTTAATTTTACATTATAGATTGCCTTTTATATACTGGATATAAGTAAATTAGTTCAGGAGGCAATCATGGTAAAGATTCTCAGCGCTGCAGAGGCAGTAAATACTTACATAAAGGACGGAGACACCGTTGCGTTCGGGGGATTTGTGGGGAGCGCACACCCTGAGGAAATTTCAGCTGCAATTCAACAGAACTTTCTGGAAAATGGATCCCCCGGGAATCTTACAGTGGTTTATGCGGCCGGACAGGGAGACGGGAAAGATCGCGGGTTGAATCATCTTGGTGAACCGGGACTGGTGACTAAAGTAATAGGCGGTCATTGGGGATTGGTTCCCCGTTTGCAGAAGCTTGCTCTGGATAATCAGGCGGCTGCATACAATCTTCCGCAGGGCGTTATTTCACATTTATATCGCGATATTGCAGCGGGTAAACCCGGCGTTATCACTCATGTTGGGCTGGACACTTTTGTGGATCCCAGATTGGAAGGCGGAAAGCTTAATGAGAAAGCTTGCTTGGAAGGGGACATCGTTCAGCTGATCAGAATAAATAATGAGGACAAATTGTTTTATCCTGCTTTCCCCATTCATGTTTCTGTTATTCGCGCTTCCTATGCGGATACCAATGGCAACTGTACTTTTCAAAGGGAAGCAGTAGTAGCAGATGCAATTGCTATGGCTCAGGCGGCTAAAAACAGCGGCGGCTACGTGATCGTGCAGGTTGAAAAAGTTGTAGATTATAAATCGTTAGATTCCCGTCTTGTAAAATTGCCCGGAGTTTATGTGGATGCCCTTGTTGTTGCAAGACCGGAAAATCATATGCAGACATTTTCCACTTATTATAATCCGGCGTATTCCGGAGAAATCCGGATGCCCGTGGAAGAATTGGCTCCGATGGAGTTGGATGCCCGCAAAGTAGTAGTGCGAAGAGCTGCGATGGAACTGACCCCCGGAAATGTCGTGAATCTGGGAATCGGTATGCCGGAAGGTGTAGCAGTGGTTGCTGCAGAAGAGGGGATAGAAGGGATTGTTCTGACGACGGAGGCAGGAACCATCGGAGGATTCCCGGCGGGCGGAAAAGATTTTGGCGCCACGACCAACCCGGATTGTGTGATGGATCAGCCGGGACAGTTTGATTTTTACGACGGGGGAGGCCTTGACATTACCTTTCTTGGACTTGCGCAGACAGACGTACAGGGAAATGTAAATGTAAGCAAATTCGGTACTAAAATTGCGGGCTGCGGAGGATTTATCAATATATCGCAGAATGCAAAAAAAGTAATCTTTTGTGGAACATTTACTGCCGGCGGCTTAAAAGTCAATATGGAAGCCGGAGGAATCCAAATTCTGCAGGAAGGCCATACAAAGAAGTTTGTGGAGCATGTGGAGCAAGTTACATTCAGTGGTACCTATGCCCGCAAAAAAGGTCAGTACGTTCTTTATATTACGGAGCGTGCGGTGTTTGAACTGACTGATGAGGGCCTGGAACTGAAGGAGTTGGCTCCCGGTGTTGATCTGGAAAGAGATGTTCTGGCACAGATGGACTTTAAACCGATCATCAAAGATTGCAAACTTATGGATGCGAGACTATTTGAAAATGGAAGAATGAACCGCAAAGAGTCTTGCTTATAAGGTTTATTGTTTGCGGTATTGATTGGGCGTCATGCCTTTGTACTTGCGAAATACCTTAATAAAATGACTTGTCTCACGGAAGCCGCACTCCATACCCACTGCAGTGATGGGGAGTGCGGTTTCCAACAATAATTGGGCTGCATTTTCAATCCGATACATGTTTACATAGTCCATGGGTGTCTGCTGTGTGATAGAACGAAAGAAACGGCAGAAATATTTAGGGTTCATACCGGCCTCTTTTGCAAGCAGTTCCAAGGTGATTGGCGATGAGTAGTGGGATTCGATATATTCCACCACGGATTTGATCAGATCGATCCTTTGGGTATTGCCTATCGTATCGGCTTCATTTTTACAAAAGGCGCCTTCCTGAAGAATGTAAGTAAACAGGCGGCCAATACAGGCAATGGTGATCAGCTCCAAGGGAGGTTCCTGACTGTCTGCACCGGAGCGCTGGCGAAATGGGCAGGTCAGTTCAGATACTATGCTATGGACTGCCGGGTTCTGCGCGCAACTGTAACAGATTTGAGGCAGTATTTGATGGCGGTAAATAGGGCGCAGATACTTTTTGACCATGTCAAGGCTTCGGAACAGGCCATGCAGATCAAACAGGAAGCATTCGTAAGTACAATCTGCAGGTGTGCCGCCGTGAAGCATACCGTCCCGGATCAAAAGAACATCGCCGCTTTGTGCAGTGTATTGGACATTGTCCGCATAGGCAGTGAATGTGCCTTGGATAACATGAATGATTTCCCACTCCTTATGCCAGTGGAAGGGCATGGCGTATCGGGGATGATTTGGGTCTACATAGTGGTATTCCGCAGGGAATTCCAACGTTCCGTGCTCTTTGCTTTCGTGAAATGTCAGAGAGTGCATCTTGCCTCCAAAAAGTAACTAATTTGCTATTTTTGGCGATTATATCACAAGACTGTGTGGGGTGTCAATGATAAAATGATACAATAACACACTTACAGATATTGCCGCCAAAGTTGTAATTTCCCCGGAAAAACGCAATGGGCGGTCAAATATGTTTATAGGAGGACGTGTTTTTATGAGCAAGCGATTTCCAAAGAAACCGGTAATACGTAAGCTGGGTACCATCGAGTGCAATAACATTATTGAGACAACACCGATTGTCTGGAAAGACGAACTCTATCGATTTGAAGTTGTCCGCAGAAAGAGCTTTACCGCTTCCAGTGCAGAAGAAACGGCGCATTGGAGCGAACTGGACGACTCTCCTTGTCTTCGTTTTATTCACGTTCGCAGCCATACTTCCACTCCCCTGTTTGCAGAAGATCACACCTTCGGCTTCCCTTATGCCATCGGAGATACCATGTATGTGGTGACAGGGGACAGCAAAACATGGGGATCTGATAAGCTGGATTTCTTCAGGTCAAAGGATCTGATTCATTGGGAAAAGTATTCCGAGATACATCTGCCGGGATGGAGAATTTTCAATATGAATATTGCCTGCATGGGGGATACTTACACGCTTATGGTTGAGATCAGCGCTCCGGATGAGGAAACAGGCCCGACGAAACCTACGTTCCGTTTCCTGCAGTCCAAAGATATGATCCACTGGGAAGTAACTCCGCGTGATCATGTGTTCCAGGAGGACCGTTACTGTGGAAGCCCGGCATTATACACTTTGGAAGGAGACCCTCACTATTATGTGGGATATCTGGAGGCGTACCCCAATCACCGGTATGCCAATTCTCTGGCAAGAAGCAAGGATTTGATCCATTGGGAGTACAGCCCGATTAATCCTGTCCTGATGTATGATGAGGTGGAAGATAAAAAGATAGGTTCTCCTTTCCTTACCCCGGAGGACCGGAAAAGGATCGAAGAGGCGTGGGATATCAACAACTCTGATATGGAATTGTGCGAGTATTTGGGCCGGACGATCATCTACTACAGCTGGGGAGATCAGAACGGTAACGATTTTCTGGCAGAAGCCTGCTATGAGGGCAGCATGAAAGATTTCCTGACCGGCTTTTTTGAAGTGAAGGAGAATATTTAATGCTAAAAGGAATCCCAGGGAGGATATCACAACCGCGGGTATAGTGGTGTGCCTGTTGAAACAATCGATAAGATTTACGAAATGTTGATTGCAGAAGTATTGGAGGCGCTCCTGATATAAAACTTTTGATTTTGGACCCCTTTGGTATTCAATCCCATTTCTTTGGAAAAACCGGATTTTAAAAAGGCGTTTTGCAGGAACTGCTTGACAAGAGACTTCTCCGGTGATATACTTCATTTGATACAGAGATTAGGAGACGTATCAAAACAAGAGGTAATCCTCTTTGTTTTGGTACGTCTAATTGTATTTTTATCTATTTTTAATTGAAAGAGGGGACTGTTTATGGAGTATTTGAGAGAACTGAATCTGGCATCTATTGTTATCCGCTTTTTTTTGGCGATCTTAGTGGGCGGTATTCTCGGGATGGAGCGGGAACGCAAGAACAGACCTGCCGGATTTCGGACTTATATTCTGGTATGTCTGGGTGCGACGCTTGTAATGATGACCAATCAATATATCAGTAATGCCTATCAGACAGGGGATCCTTCCCGGATGGGTGCACAGGTGATCAGTGGTATCGGTTTCCTGGGCGCAGGTACGATTATTTTGACAGGCAGAAATCAGATCAAGGGTATCACCACCGCTGCGTGTCTTTGGACCGCTGCGTGCAGTGGTCTTGCCATAGGTATCGGTTTTTATGAAGGAGCGATCATCGGTTCTGTAGCCATGGTGTTTACTACCTCAGGACTTGCAAAGTTTGATGCCTGGATGAAAAAGAGATCAAAGTATTTGGATATTTATATTGAATACAATGGCAATAAGGGCAATTTCAGTGACTTTTTGCAGTATGCAAAGGAAAATCAGTTTGAGATTAAAAATATCCAGGTGAGTCAGGAAGAGTTCTATCACCGCGAAAAGGGAAAACAGAGGAGTGTCAGCTATATTCTGACGGTGAGCAGCAATATAAAGAGGACTCACGCTGAAATGATCAGTGTGTTGACTGAAGCCAAGGGAATACAATATATCGAAGAACTGTAAGGGAGAGTTGTCTCCGTGCCGACAGGCAAAAAGAAAGGACGCAATCATGTACGATATCGCTGTGATAGGTGCCGGAGTGACCGGTGGCATGATCGCCAGAAAACTGGCATCATATGATCTGAATATTTGTATTTTGGAAAAGGAAAATGATGTGGCGATGGGTGCCACCAAAGCTAATTCGGCTATTGTGCATGCCGGTTTTGACGCACAGACCGGTACGTTGAAGGCCAAGCTTAATGTCCGCGGGTCTGAGATGATGGAGAAAGTGGCAGAGGAATTGGGTGTGAAATATAGGCGCAACGGTTCTCTGGTAATAGGCATAACGTCTGAAGATAGACAGGGGATTGAAGCCCTTTACGAAAGAGGAAAGAGAAACGGTGTGCAAGGGCTTCGTATTGTGGAAAAGGAAGAACTCATGGAGTTGGAGCCGGGGCTTGTTCCGGAGGCAAGCTGTGCTTTATATGCCCCCACCGGAGCAATTATTTGCCCATATGAACTGACTGTGGCAGCAGTGGGCAATGCCATGGACAACGGTGCAGTTTTGGAGAGAAATTTTGAAGTGTGCGATATCCGGAAAAAGGATGGCTGTTACACGGTTACCGGTTCAGATGGACGCTTTGTCAGTGCGCGCGCGGTGGTCAATGCTGCCGGTCTCTATGCAGACAGAATCGCGCATATGGCAGGAGACGGATCGTTTGAAATTCACCCCAGAAGAGGTGAGTACATTTTGTTGGATAAAGAGTGTGGTGATATGGTGTCTCACACAATCTTTCGCACTCCTTCCCCAATGGGAAAGGGGATTTTGGTAACCCCAACTGTGGACGGCAATCTTCTGACAGGTCCCACTTCTGTAGATGTGGAGGATAAGGCTGATACTGCGACAACGCAGGAAGGACTTGCTAAGATTATGAAGGAAGCACAGCATAGTGTAAAGAATGTGCCCTTTGGAAAAACCATTACTTCTTTCTGTGGGCTGCGTGCCGTTGGCAGTACCGGCGATTTTATCATTAATGCTCCCGTAAAAGGTTTTATCAACGTGGCGGGAATCGAATCCCCGGGTCTGTCTTCTGCTCCGGCTATTGCCGAGTATGTGGCAGAACTTGTAAAAGAGCAGGGGATTGCGCTTGTGGAAAAACAGGATTATCAGCCGCGCAGGGCGCCTATGCATTATTTCAGAGAAGCCAGTCTGGAAGAAAAGCAGAGAGTGATAGCTGAAGCCCATTCTTATGGCAGGATTGTTTGCCGCTGTGAAGGTGTCACGGAAGGAGAGATTTTGGCGGCGCTCAGAACCAATCCCAAGGCATGGGATCTGGACGGTGTCAAAAGGAGGACCAGAGCGCAGATGGGACGGTGCCAGGGGGGATTTTGTTCCCCTTATATTGTAGAGATGATAGCCAGAGAACGGCAGATTCCTGCTTTGCAGGTGACCAAGTCGGGCGGGACATCTTATATCAACGTGGCAAAGACAAAGGAGGCAGACCATGACTGATCTTGTTATCATCGGTGGTGGTCCGGCAGGCATGAGTGCCGCTGTGGCCGCATATCAAAAAGGAATCAGAGACATTCTGATATTGGAGAGAGATCATCATCTGGGCGGTATATTGCAGCAGTGTATCCACAATGGATTCGGCCTGCATAAGTTTGGAGAAGAATTGACGGGCCCGGAGTATGCATGGAAATATGAAAAGCAAGTAAAGGAATTGGGTATTGCTGTCAAGCTTGACACCATGGTTCTGGATATTACAGAAGATAAGGTGATCACGGCTACCAATTCACAGGACGGTATCTTTCAGATAAAGGCCCGTGCGGTGATTCTCGCAATGGGATGTAGAGAACGGTCCAAAGGTGCTTTGAATATTGCCGGCACTCGTCCCTCCGGTATTTACAGTGCCGGAACTGCCCAAAAGTATGTGAATCTTATGGGGTATCTGCCCGGAAGAGAAGTGGTGATCCTGGGCTCCGGTGATATCGGGCTGATCATGGCGCGAAGAATGACGCTGGAAGGAGCGAAGGTGCATGCGGTATGTGAATTGATGCCCTATTCCGGTGGCCTTGCCAGAAATATTGAACAGTGTCTGAATGATTATAATATTCCTTTGAAGCTGAGTCATACTGTGGTGAAAATTCACGGCAGAGAGAGGCTTGAGGGAGTGACGATCGCCCGGGTAGATGAGCGCCGTAAGCCTATCAGTGGTACGGAGGAGTATATTTCCTGTGACACGCTGCTCTTATCTGTAGGCCTGATTCCGGAAAACGAGCTTTCCGGGAGAGCGGGTGTAAGTCTTGACCGCATTACGGGAGGCGCCTTGGTGGATCAGAACAGACAGACAACGGTTTCCGGAATCTTTGCCTGCGGAAATGTGCTCCATGTTCACGATCTGGTGGATTACGTATCTGAGGAGGCTGAGATTGCGGGCAAGAGTGCGGCAGAGTATATCAGAAGTATTTCGACGGAGGATGCCTGCAAGACAGAAGAAGTTCGCATTCCGCTTCAGACTGACGGGAAGATTCGTTATACAGTGCCGCAGTTGATCACGGAAAAGAAAGACGTAACAGTCTTTTTCCGCGTGGCTGACATTTATAGCAATATTAGTATTAATGTATACAACGAAAAAGGGGAAAAGCTATTATCAAGGCGAAAGATAAAAGCTGCGCCGGGTGAGATGGAGAATATTCTGTTAAAGAGCGATCTTTTGTGTAATGCGAAGAAGCTACATTTTGTGCTGGAGGAAATGTGAGATGACACGGGAGCTGGTATGTATCATTTGTCCCAGAGGATGCAGGCTTAAGATAGAGACGGAAGCGGGTAAAATTTCGGAGATTACCGGAAACGGTTGTCCCAGAGGTGTAAAATATGCGCAGGACGAGTGCTGTAATCCCATGCGTACCGTGACATCTACGGTGCGCTGTGAAGATGGCCGGATGGTATCTGTAAAGACAGACCGTCCAATCCCCAAGGACAAAGTGTTTGACTGTATGAAACTTTTAAATTGTGTCAGAGTTGACTTGCCAATTTCCATCGGAGATGTAATAATAGAAGATGCCTTCGGAAGCAACGTGATGGCAACGCAGAACATAGGTGTGGAGGAATGACGGTATGACGATCATAGCTGCAGTGAGAAGTGACCGGGAGATGGAAGCGGCCATTGCCTCCGGCGTGAAGATGATTTTTTGTCTGAATCCCAATATCCTGACGCTGGAGGAGACAATCCGTACCGTCCATGCTGCGGGAAAGAAAATCTTCTTACATATGGATTTGGCGGAAGGTGTGGGAAAAGACAAGGCCGGTCTTGTTTTTGTAAAATCGGCCGGAACTGACGGAATCATAAGCACCCGTGTGAATATCATCAAAGCGGCCAGAGAGGTGGGATTGTTTGCCATCCAGCGTTTCTTTATTGTGGATTCGCATTCTGTGGAGACCACGTTGGAAGCAATCAAGTCATCCAAGCCGGATATGGTCGAGATTATGCCCGGTATCGTGACAAAGGTGATCGCAGACTTGAAAACAGAACTGAGCCTGCCGATCATCGCAGGCGGACTGATCGAAAGCCGGAAAGAGGTTGAAGAGATCATCCAAAGCGGAGCGTCGGCTGTTTCCACAGGCAGGCAGGAATTGTGGGGAGGAAAGGGAAATAGTGAGCGGATTAAGAGATAAGAAATTATTTTTGCTGGATATGGACGGCACCATTTATCTGGATGAGGAGTTGTTTGACGGGACCCTGGATTTCCTGGATCATGTGAAGGCTAAGGGCGGAAGATATATTTTCCTGACCAACAATTCATCCAAGAGCGTGGACAAATATATTGAAAAAATGAAAAGATTGGGGATAGAGACCGGTCCGGAGGATTTTTTGACGTCCACCAATGCAACGGTTCTGCACCTCCGGAAGAAAAAGCATCACAAAATATATGCCTTCGGAACCGCGTCCTTTAAAGAGCAGCTGAAGGAAGGAGGACTTCCTGTCACAGACCGGTTGGAGGAGGATATTGACTGTCTTTGCATGGGATTTGATACGGAACTTACTTTTCAGAAGCTGGAGGATGCCTGCATCTTACTGAATCGCGGGGTGGATTATATCGCAACCAATCCGGACTGGGTATGTCCCACATGGTACGGTTATGTGCCGGACTGCGGCTCAGTCAGCCAGATGCTTCAGCGCGCTACCGGGAGGACGCCGGAGTTTATTGGAAAGCCGGAGCCGACCATGGCATTTCTGGCCATGGAAAAGACAGGCTATTCGCCGGAGGAGACTGCTCTCATAGGAGACCGGTTGTATACGGACATTGCCTGCGGTGTCAATGCGGGCATCAGTTCTGTTTTTGTGCTCAGCGGAGAGGGGACTCTTGAAGATCTGGAAAACAGCGATGTGAAGCCGGAATATGTATATGACAATATCAGAAAAATATATCAGGATATGATCTGATGCGGACACTCCGCGCGAGATTCTTTTTTTTGCGAAAAACTCATTGACAGACTAAAGTAAAAACTGTAAAATTTATTGTGTTGTGGCCTTTGTCTATTTATTTGGAAATAGTTTACCGATACAATTTTGACACAAGGTCCTGATAAGATACATAACAGGTACGGAATGGAATCCTGTCAATAAGCGGTTTGAGGAGCGGACTGATGAAACACACAAGATACGGAAGAGGAAGAACTGTTACTTTTTATTTCAAATGGGCAGCCATTATACTGGGACTTATGATTTTGAGTTTTCTGGTGGTATGCGGCTGTATCTACGTGTGGAATACCTTTTTTCAAAAGGAAAAGGTGGCTGCAGACAATGAGATTGGAATTATAACGGAGACAACACTTACGGAAGAGTCTGAAGAGCCGGAGCCGGAGTCCTCTGAACCGATCCCGGAGCCTACCGAAGAAGAACCGGATCTTGATATTGTTGTAGTTGATGCGGGTCACGGCGGATATGACGGAGGAACCTTCTTGGGAGATGTTGTGGAGAAGGACATTGCGCTGGCTGTGGCGGAGAAGGTAAAGGCGCTTCTGGAAGAACAGGGCGTCACCGTTATCATGACCAGAGAGACAGATGACTTCGTGTCACTTGAGGATAGAGTGATCATTTCCAATGCAGAGAAAACTGACTTGTTCGTCAGCATTCACTGCAATGCATTTGAGGGCGATTCCAGCGTCAAGGGAATCGAGTGTTATTATGCGGAGAATGATGAGATCAGCGGAGAGGTTGCCAAGATCATCATGAAGAACTTCAAGGAGAAGGATGGCCTCAGGAACCGTGGTGCCAAGGAAGAGGATTATTATGTGACATCGCATAACGATGCTCCCGCTGTCCTGATGGAATTAGGCTTTTTGTCTAATCCCACCGAGTGCGAAAAGTTAAATGACAGTGAGTATCAGCAGATGCTCTCGGAGCAGTTGGTAACCGGCATTATGTATAGTCTGGAAATGCTTGCCGAGGAGACTGATCAAGCGCAATAAATATTTGACCGATAGATCCCTGAATCACCAGATCAGCGAAGCTGTCTCTGGGGGTCGGGGATTTGTTAATTACTACCAATTTGTCGCCGGAAAAGTAATCAATCAGACCGGCAGCAGGATAAACTGCCAGAGAGGTTCCGCCGATGATGAGAAGATCGGCATGTGAGATATAAGATACAGCAGCATGGAGGGTCCGTTCATCCAAGCCTTCTTCATACAGGACAACGTCCGGTTTCACCGGTCCGCCGCACTTTGTACATTTGGGGATGCCGGTGCTTTCCATGATGTGACGGATGTCATAAAAAGCATGGCAATGCTCACAATAATTGCGAAGAACCGAGCCGTGCAGTTCCAATACATTTTGGCTTCCTGCCGCTTGGTGGAGGCCGTCAATATTTTGTGTAATGACAGCTTTCAGCTTGCCTTCCTGTTCCAGGGTGGCAAGCTTTTTGTGTGCCGCATTGGGGGCGACATCGGGAAATAGCATTTTATTGCGGTAAAACCGGTAAAATTCCAGGGGATTGCGTCTGTAAAAACTATGGCTCAAAATAGTTTCCGGGGGATAATCGTACTGTTGATTGTACAGTCCGTCCACACTGCGAAAATCCGGGATGCCGCTTTCCGTAGAGACACCGGCGCCGCCGAAGAATACAATATTGTTGCTGGATTCCACCATCTTTCTGAACGTTTCAACAGCCTCTGCATATGGTTTCAAATGATTCATAGGGACCTCCTTCTGAGCTGCCAATAAAATCGGGAAACGCCTTCAGGATTGGGCATGAAGGCGTTTTTGTCGTATATTGTGGATTATACTGTCTTGTAAGGAGCAATGAAAACGGGGAAGGAGTCGGTTCCCTTTATGGTCTTTCCGGAAGTGATGGTCACTTCTTTGTCGGTGATCATATATTCTACTTCCGCATTGCCTTCCACAACCGTGTCCTGCATCAGGATACAGTTTCTGACCTTAGCGCCCTTGCCGATTTTGACACCACGGAAGAGAATGCAGTTTTCCACTTCTCCCTCGATCACGCATCCGTCAGCTACCATGGCATTCTTAACTTTTGCACTGCCGATATATCTGGTGGGATTGTCATCGCGGACTTTGGTATAAATACGGGAACGTCCGAATAAAGCGTCCAGATTATCGTTGTCAAGCAGCTTCATGTTCTCGTCGAAGTAATTCTTGATATCGCTGATACGGACGCTGTAGCCCTTGTATTCAAAGCCACATACCTTCAGGGTGTTCAGCTGAGGGGCGAGAATGTCTCTCTCGAAATACATATATCCGCGGACATAGGCGTCGGAAATCTTCTGAATCAGCAGCTCTCTCTCGATGAGGTAAATGTTCATGGAGAAGTTCTGGGGTCCGTATTCCTTGGGATTGATCTGAATGTCGGTGACGCGGTCGCCTTCGAGGCTCAAGGTGTAGTAGAGATCTGTAGTTGTGGTGGGCTGCAGATTCATGAAGCCGTAGGGAATTTCTTCTTGCTTGTAGGCGATGGTGACGTCTGCACCGCTATTTTTGTGAGCGGTGAGCATTTCGTTGAAATCAAAATTGGCTGCAATATTGGCATCGGAAATGAACACGTATTTTTCCTTCTGGGCTTTCAGAAAATCCAGAATGCTGGCCAATGCTTCCACACGTCCGTTGTATACCTTTACCGTTCTCTCGGCAAAGGGGGGAACGATGTTCAGACCGCCGTTCTTGCGTGCCAGATCCCAGGTCCGGCCGGAACCCAGATGTCTCATGAGGGACCGGTAATTCTTGCGCACAATGACAGAAATGTTGTCAATGCCGCAGTTTACCATGCTGGATAACAGGAAGTCGATCATACGGTAACGGCTTGCAAAAGGAATGGAGGCCATAAGGCGCTCAATGACTAATTCCGGCACCTGATTGTCATAGCTGTTCGGGAAAATAATACCCAGCGCATCAATGTTGGAAGTTACCATTGTTCTTCGCCCTCCTTTATATTCTGACTTACCATTGCATTGGGACCGATCTTGGCGCCGGCTCCTACGCATACACCGGGGCCGACTGTGGCAACGCCCTTGACATCATCGCTTGGCATGGATCCTACAGTGGCGTTCTCACCGATGGTTACATGTTCACCGATGATGCAGTGTTCCACTCTGGCGCCTGACTGGATCACGGAGTTGCCCATAACCACGGCATCTTCTACTACTGCGCCCTTTTCCACTCTGACACCGGCAAAAAGGATGGAATGCTTTACGCTTCCTTCAATGCGGCAGCCGTCCGTGATCATGGAATTCTCTACGGTGGCATCAGAGCCTATCTTGTGTCCTGTCTTACCGCTGTTGCGGCTGTAGATCTTCCAGTTCTCATCAAAAAGGTCGATACCGCTGTTCTCGGGATCCATGACTTCCATATTGGCTTCCCAAAGTGAGGAGATAGTTCCCACGTCCTTCCAGTAGCCGTTAAAACGGTAGGCGTACATTTTGCGCCCGTCTTTTAACAGGTTGGGGATGATATTGTTGCCGAAGTCATTCTGGGAGGCGGGATCTGCTTCATCTTCGATCAGATACTTCTTCAGAATATCGGTGTTAAAAATGTAGATGCCCATGGAAGCCAGGTTGGATTTGGGATTCTTGGGCTTCTCCTGAAACTCTGTAATGCGTGCGTCGGTATCAGCTACCATCAGGCCGAAGCGGGAGGCCTCTTCCCAAGGCACTTCCATAACGGCAACACTGAATTCGGCTCCTTTTTCTTTGTGGAATTGCAGAAAATCGTTGTAATCCTGTTTGCAAATCTGATCACCGGAAAGAATGATAACGTACCGGGGATCATACCTATCGATAAAGGAAAGGTTCTGGTAAATAGCGTTGGCTGTACCCTTATACCAGTCAGAGCCGGAGGCTTGCTGATAAGGCGGCAGTATATGTACACCACCGTACAGGCGGTCCAGATCCCAAGGCTGTCCGTTACCGATATACTCATTCAATACCAAAGGCTGATATTGGGTGAGGATGCCGACAGTATCAATGCCGGAGTTGACGCAGTTCGAGAGAGGGAAGTCAATGATGCGATACTTTCCGCCAAAAGGAACTGCAGGTTTTGCCAGCTTTTGCGTCAGGGCATACAGGCGTGAGCCTTGGCCGCCGGCAAGAATCATTGCAATCATTTCTTTTGCCATAAAGCGTCTCCTTTTTCAGATTTTTTCAAAAATTTGCACATATTTCTTTTTTTTATTGTATCATTTTTGGTCATGATTAACAAGAGGATAAAAGGAATATACCAATTTTTTTTGACCATAAGAAAAAATTAAGAAAACCTTTGGGTTTTCTATATTGAGATGGAGTCTTTCTTCTGTTATAGTAAAATGGGAAGCAAAAATGATCACGGATATCGGCAGGTGCGGTTACATATGAGAAAGAACAGAAAAGGAGAACTGATCCCGTTTTCGCGGGCGAAGAGAGTTATTTATACGGAAAAGAGAGGAAGAAGAAACAGAGGTATGTCTCCGGCCTCCGTACTGCTGTTACTGCTTGGAGTCGTCTGCATTTTATATTGCATCGGTATCGGACTGTTCATGGGGTATGGCACTTATTTTTTCCTGATCTGGGCTGTGATGGGAATTGGCTTTATTGGTCTGGCAGCCGCTTTTTCCGGTGAGACTTGGACTGGCAGACTTCCCAAGTGGTTAAAAAAGAGTGTTCTCGCTGTGCTCTGCGCCGGGTTGGCCGTGTTTGTTATCGTGGAAGGATTGATACTGCGGCAGTTTGGAGCGGTGGCTCCTGCGGATGCGGATTACTGCCTGATTTTGGGGGCTCAGATGAAGGAACACGGTCCCAGCGATGTGCTGAGAAGGCGGTTGGATACAGCGCTGGTGTACCTTAAGGATAATGCGGATACAAAGGTGATCGTTTCCGGCGGACAGGGCGTTAATGAGCCTGTGTCAGAGGCGAGAGGAATGTATGAATATCTTGTGGACCGGGGAATCGAAGCGGACAGAATCATCCTGGAGGAAGCGTCCGGCAATACCCGGGAGAATCTGGTGTACAGCAGCCGGTTTCTTGACCCGGAAAAGGATTCGGTGGTGCTGATTACCAACAATTTTCATATGTTCCGGGCCCTGGGGATCGCAAAGAAAGCGGGTTATGAGAATATATGCGGTCTTGCGGCAGATTCCTATCCTTTTATGGTACCGAACAATCTCCTGAGAGAATTTTTGGGAGTGGTCAAGGACTGCATTGCGGGAAATCTTTAGACGATGACAGGGACAAGGAGTATGGTATGGAAATACATGTGGGAGATATTTTGGTTTTAAAAAAACAGCACCCCTGCGGCAGCAAGGAATGGGAAGTTTTGCGGGAGGGCGCTGACTTCAGATTGAAATGCGCAGGTTGTGGTCATCAGATCATGATAGCCAGGAAATTATTAGAAAAAAATGTAAAAGAAATTAAAGAAAATGCTTGAAAAATAGGACAATTCATGGTATCATATCTAATCGTGATATATTAAATCCTTGCTCCCGGTAAGGCGGGGGCCAGAGACCAAAAGGAGGTAACAAAGCATGAACAAGTATGAATTAGCCGATGGTGTTAGCGCAAAGATCGAAGACGATGAGAGAGCAGCAGTTGTTGACAAGTGCAAAGCTCTGATCGAAAGATTTGGCGGTACCATCACCGAAGTAGATGAATGGGGTAAGAAGAGACTTGCTTACGAAATTCAGCATATGAAAGAAGCTTTCTACTACTTCATCAGATTTGATGCTGAGAGCACTGCTCCCGCTGAGATCGAGAGCCGCGTACGCATCATGGACAACGTTGTCAGATATTTATGCGTTAGACAGAACGAGGCATAAAGAAAGCGAGTAACGATATGAATAAAGTAATTCTTATGGGACGTTTAACAAGAGATCCGGAAGTGAGATATGCACAGGGTGGCAATCAGATGGCCATTGCCAGATTCTCTATTGCTGTTGACAGAAGATTCAAGCGTGAAGGTGAGCCTGATGCTGATTTCTTCAACTGTACCGCATTCGGTAAACAGGCAGAGTTCGTAGAACGTTATCTGCACAAGGGAACCAAGATCCTGACCTGTGGCCGTATTCAGAACGATAACTATACCAATAAGGACGGACAGATGGTATACAGTGTCCGTGTAATGGTTGATGAGATTGAGTTTGCTGAGAGCAAGAATGCTGCAGGCGGCTCTGACAATGGTTTTGGCGGTAACGCCGGCTTCGGTGGCAATAGTTACGGTGCAGGTTCTTATAACAGACCTGTTTCAGGCGGCGCCGGTGACGGTTTTATGAACATCCCTGATGGAATTGATGAAGAATTACCGTTTAACTAAGTGTATTGATTGAGAACAGGAGGCACTGAAATGGCTTTTAATAAGGCAGAGAAAACCGATTCTCCAATGAGAAGAAAAGGCGGAATTCGCAGAAGAAAGAAAGTATGCGTATTCTGTGGTAAAGATAATGTAATCGATTACAAGGACACCGGCAAGCTGAAGAGATACGTATCCGAGAGAGGTAAGATCCTTCCTCGCAGAATCACCGGTAACTGCGCTAAGCACCAGAGAGCACTGACCGTAGCTATCAAGAGAGCACGTCACGTTGCACTGATGCCTTATACTTGCGATTAAGGTTAAGATGTAAAAGGCTGTCGCTGTGGCGACGCTCTAAAGGACAGAAAGGGGCTGTCCCAAAACTATGACTGATTAAAGTCATGGGGAGGGGCATCCTCTCTTTATTTGTGTTTCAAATAAAAGTATTTTAATCAAAAAAGCACTGGTTGCTTATCCTTCCAGTGCCATTTTTGTGATGTTATGGG
>JAZNMF010000002.1:0-4377 GCA_045579545.1 Acetatifactor sp.
TCAACAACCAGGAAACCAACCGCTTTGGCAATAACTCCATCCTTTCCGAACGTGCGCTGCGTGAAATTTATCTGCGCGGCTTTGGCATTTGCGTGAAGGAGGCAAACCCTGTTTCTGTGATGACCTCCTATAACCTGCTCAACGGCACCCACACCGCTCAGATGCGCTCCCTCATTCAGGATGTGCTGCGCAGCGAATTTGGCTTTGCCGGCATTCTGATGACCGACTGGCTGGTGCGGGGCATGATCCATAACGAGAGGGATCTCCACGCCCCTGTGCAGACGGAAATGGTGGCTGCTGCTGGGAATGACCTGTACATGCCCGGCTGTAAGGCGGACTTTGACGATATGCTCAAGGGCCTGCGGGAAGGCACGCTCACCCGCAAACAAATGGAAATCAACGTTTCCCGGGTATACCGTATGGCAAAGAAGCTGTGTGAAAAATAAAAACAAAAACCTGCGCTGCCAGCGCGGGAGATGGAAAGGAAAGAGTTATTCTTCCTCATTACACCCAAAAATGCCGAAACCGCAAGCCCGCCAAGGCTTGCGGTTTCGTGTACTGCTGTGATATATTATTGAATAACGTTCTATGGAGGTTGCGAAATGATTACGGCTTTGGACGCAATCCGATTGGCAAAAGAGATCGGTGGAAAAAACGGACTGAACTGTATAGCGGAGCTTGATGAGACTGCTGCTGTAGAATCGGGGAAATGTTCAGAAAATGCACATTTTCCGCCCTTGTCGGGTATGCCGATTCTTGTGAAGGACAATATCGATGTCAAAGGATTCCACACGACTGCTGGAAGTTTGGCCTTGGCCGATAATATGGCATTGAACGATGCGCCGATCATTCAGAATCTCCGCCGTAACGGCGCCGTAATCATCGGCAAGAGCAACATGACAGAGTTTGCGAATTATGTATCGACAAAGATGCCCGGGGGATACAGTTCACGTGGTGGGCAGGTGATACATGCTGTGAAGTCCGGGCTTGATCCGCTTGGCTCATCAACTGGTTCGGCTGTTGCAGTTGCCGCCGGAATCGTACCGATGGCGGTCGGAACGGATACATCCCACTCGATTACAGCCTGCGCTATGGGAAATGGAATCTGCGGGTTAAAGCCTCCGGCCGGTGTTCTTTCACAGGAAGGAATCATTCCGATTTCAAAGACGTTCGATAGCGCAGGCGCAATGGCACAAAATGTGAGCGATACCCTTAAACTGTATTCTGCCATGCGCGATGAGCCACTGCCTGAGATTACACAGACTCCTGCCGGAAAACTTCGGATCTCTGTAAATATCGCCAATGCCGATATGAACCCGCAGGAAAGAAGAAAATACCTTGATGGGGTAATCGAAACACTCAGGAATAACGGCGTTGTCATTTCGGAGGTTAATCAGCCGCCAACACCGGAGCTTCCCAGCATTATGAAACGGGAGTTCGGCACGGGGCTTGAGGCATATCTGATAAAGAGCGGGGCAAAGCTTAAGACTCTTAAGCAAATTGTTGAATACTATGAGGCACATCCGGATACAATGATGAAGTATGGGTGTGATTTGTTGCGGGGAGCACTGTACGATTCGTCACAGAAAGCCTATGTTGTGGAAGAATACCAAAAGGCCATGAAATCCCGTGCGAATGAGATGCAGAGGATTACGGAGGAAATCTCGGATTACGACGCTGTGCTGATCACCGGTCCGACATATGCCAATCATCTCTGCGGTCTGCCAACGATTACCGTCGCCGGGGGTACCCTTGACACAAACGGCGTAAGACAGGCAGTAATGCTGTATGGAACAGATGAGTTCAGACTTTACGCAGCAGCACTGGCTGTGGAGCAATTGCTGAACTCCTAATTAACGCAGAGACAAATTCCAATATGTTGAACAAACCAAAACAGATTTCCTCCCTCTTAGAAGGGCGCAATTATACGCACTGTTCCAGTGCATTGCGTTTGTTGAGCCACATAAGCAAACGAGCATCCGGTGTTCGGATGCTCATTTTTCGCTATTGGATAAATTGTTCCTTTAGAATCCTCCCGCCACATGGAGAGTTTTTCTGATCGAAGTGGCGGAAGCGCAATACCGTCGGCATACCGGGTACCGGCTGTGTCCAGAACTCTTGACAGGCTTCCGAAGGCGTGCTACACTTACCGTGACAAGGCGAAATCAACCAAAGGATGTGATGTTGCCGATTCTCCCCAGGCTGCAGGTCAGTGCAGGGAGAATTCGGAAAGAGCGGGAAATCCAAGTGCATACACAAAAAGCTGTGTTTGAAAACGGCTTGGTTTGTGTTGCCACTGAGATTTTCGCTCTGCATCGAACTGTCTTTTCGACCGCAGAGGATTCTGCGGTTTTTTTGTTTCCCGTCGCCATCGGTTATCTGCATCAAATGTTATTTCGCCCTGTCACACAATGCAAAGAAATCAATTGCTTACAGGAGGAATCTGCTATGTGTACTATGAAGGAAATGAACTTGCCGGACGAACAGGTTGTTGAACAAAGGAATGATAGAACGGTTGAAAGGATCGGAGATACCGCTCTGAAAAGAAAAATCGCAAGAAGAATCCTTGAAAACCTTCACGATTGGTTTGAGATTGATGAGAGCAGAGAGCAATATATCCGTGAGTGTTCCGACTGGATGTTCTTTGCCGCCAAGGAAAAGGGGAATTATGCCGGATTCCTCTGCCTGAAGGAAACAGGCCGGCAGACTGTGGAACTTGCAGTTATGGGCGTTCTCCGGGAGTGCCACAGGAAGGGTTTGGGGGGAGCCTTGTTTCATGAAGCGCAAAAGGCCGCTGCAAAAGAAGGCTATTCTTTCATGCAGGTCAAAACTGTGAAGATGGGTGTCTACGAAGACTATGATGTTACAAACCGCTTCTATCTGTCCCTGGGGTTTGCGGAGCTTGAAGTCATCGAGGAACTCTGGGGAAAGGAAAATCCTTGTCAGATATATGTCATGTCGTTAAAGTAAATCCGATGCTTTATAGGAGGAAATATGAAGAAGTGGTACGATGAGGAATATGAATTCAGTATTGAAGTGACCGGATTTCTGCACGGAGATCACACTGAGAGATATTGCCGCAATGGCGAAGAGATCGGCGATCGCTATATTTGCACCTACGGCTGTCCTGTCAATCAGAATGGCTGCGGAATCTGCTCAAAAACAATGATGCTGTTACATCCCTTGATGGAAGCCGTCAGGAGCGGAGGTGATCTTGAAAACCTTGGTGGTGATGGAAAATATTCCAAAACGGTTGTATGTCCGGATGGATGTGTAGTTTTCAGGCTGATTGCAACACCGCTGGGAAATGAAAACTTCCACAAGGGCGGGTTTTATGATTACCCGGATCAGACATAAAGCCATCCTTAAACTCCTCCCACCACGACGGTGTGGTTTTTCCTAATACAAGAAAGCCCCCTCTGCCGGAAATGTGCAGAGGGGGTTATTGTTGATGTTATTTCAGGAATTTGCTTCAATCCATTTGGACATGCCGGGGCCGCTGTGATCGTGGGGGTGAATGGCGTAACCTGCTTTTTGATAGAACCCTTCCATGCCCTTGGCACTGACCAACTGCAAATAGCCCGTCCAGCCGGGCTGCAGACGGCTGGCAATGTATGCTTCCATATGGCTCAGCAGCATCCGGCCGATTCCCTTGCCCTGAAAGGCGGGCTCCACCACAAAATCCTTCAGGAAGAAAGCCATGGCGCCGTCTCCCAATAGCCGCCCCATGGCAATCACCCGGCCTTCGCAGACAACGGAAAAGATGGCATAGCTGTTTTGCAGGGCGCATTCCACCATGTCCCGGGGCACGTCGCCCCATCCGGCTGCGGCAAAGAGACGGATGAAATCATCCGCCTGCAATTGATTGTCGAGAAACTGATAGGACATGGTTTCCTCTCTTTCTTATGCTTCCAGCGTGAAAGCGGCTTTGTTTTCGGTGGTGCTGTCGGAACCGATGAAGAGATGGAATTCGCCGGGTTCGGAGACATAATTCATATGAATATCCCAGAAACGCAGCATATCTTCCGTGATTTCAAAGCACACTTCTTTTTCTTCCCCGGGCCGGAGGGTCACCTGACGGAAGCCCTTCAGTTCACGCACGGGCCGGGCTACGCTGCCCACCACATCCCGGATGTAGAGCTGCACCGTTTCGGTGCCGGTGCAATGGCCGGTATTTTTCACGGTGACGGCGGCGGTGATGGCGTCGCCTTTTTTCAAAACGGCCTTGTTAAGCGTGATGGGGGAACAGGAGAAGGTGGTATAGGAAAGGCCAAAGCCGAAGGGGTAGAGGGGGAAGCGAGGCATGTCCTGATATTTGGAGCCGAAACGGGCGGCTTTGTAATCACCGTGGAAGGGACGGCCGGTGCTGAGCTGGTT
>JAZNMF010000003.1:0-20041 GCA_045579545.1 Acetatifactor sp.
AGAGTAGAGAATCCGGAAGAGGTTCAGGCATATATCGATGAGACTTTGAAGAAAAATGATATGGACCGTACCGAACTGAATAAGACCAAGTCAGGCTGTATCCTGAAAGGCCTGTATGCCATCAACCCCGTAAACGGTAAAGAAGTACCTCTCTTTATTGGTGACTTTGTTCTGGCAAGCTACGGAACCGGTGCTGTTATGGCGGTTCCTTCTCATGACCAGCGTGACTTTGAATATGCCATTGCACACAATATTCCCATGATTCAGGTCATTGACGGCGCAGACGTAAGTGAAAAGGCATTTGAGAAGGGCGAATATCTTGGTAAGGGCTGCAAGCTGATGAATTCTGAAGAATTTACCGGCCTTACTGTGGAAGAAGCGAAAGAAGCCATCACCGCCAAGCTGGAAGCCCAGGGTGTTGCCAAGAGAACTGTTAATTATCATTTCCGTGACTGGATCTTTGCAAGACAGCGTTACTGGGGTGAGCCGGTTCCTGTGGTTCATACAGAGGACGGACAGATTCATGTGCTGGATGATGAAGAGCTGCCTCTGATCCTTCCCGAACTGGAAGATTATAAGGGTAAAAACGGCAAAGCACCTCTGGAAAATGCAGTCGAGTGGAAACAGTACAACAAGAATGGCGTGAAGGGTGTCCGTGAAACTTCAACCATGCCCGGAAGTGCCGGTTCCAGCTGGTATTTCCTTAGATATATTGATCCTGATAATGAGGAAGAATTTGCCAATCAGGAGCTTTTGAAGCACTGGCTGCCGGTTGACCTTTACATTGGCGGTCCCGAGCACGCAGTTGGTCATCTGATGTATTCCAGAATCTGGAACCGTTATCTTTACGACAAAGGCCTGTCTCCTGTGAAGGAGCCCTTTCAGAAGTTAGTGCATCAGGGTATGATCCTTGGATCCAACGGTATCAAGATGGGTAAGCGTTTCCCTGAATTTGTGATCAATCCCAGTGATGTGGTGAACGATTTCGGTGCTGATACCCTGAGACTGTATGAAATGTTCATGGGACCTCTGGAGGTTTCTAAACCCTGGAGTAATCAGGGTGTGGAAGGAGCCAGAAGATTTATCAACAGAGTATGGGCATTCTTTACCAATGAAGACAACATCACTGCAGTGAATGATAATGCTCTGACAAAGGTCTACCACCAGACAGTGAAAAAGGTGACAGATGATTTTGAACAGCTTGGTTTCAATACCGCAATCAGCCAGATGATGATCTTTATGAATGCAGCTTATAAGGCCGGCAAGTGCCCGAAGGAGTATGCAGAGGGTATTGTAAAGATGTTCTCCTGTATCTGTCCTCATGTAGGTGAAGAGATCTGGCAGATTCTCGGTCATGACAGCACAATTGCATACGAGAAGTGGCCTGTTTATGATGAAGAGATGCTGAAAGAAAATTCTGTTGTTATCGGTATTCAGGTGAACGGCAAGGTGAAGGGAACCGTCGAAGTTGGTGTTGATGAGGAGAGCGAGTCAGCTATATCGAAGGCGAAAGAGTTACCTACGGTTGCTGCTGCCATTGAAGGAAAGACTATTGTAAAAGAGATTTATGTAAAAGGAAAAATCATTAATATCGTAGTAAAATAGTATTGTAATTCTATTATAAAGAGCATGATGGTCCGTAAGAACGGCCATCATGCTTTTTTTCGCACTGCATCGAAGTGGTAGTTGTCTGATTCGTAGATTCGCCGCAGGCGGAGAATTTCGCAAAGCGAAATTCTTTTTACTTAGTAGTATGATTTGCAGTTTTGGCTAAAATATTGTCTATCTTTTTAAGTTCTTCTTCGGTGCTGTATTTTTTGATCGCACTGATTGCAGCCTGCATCTCCTGTGGCGTAAAAGTAAGGCGCTCTTTCTTTGCTTTTCGCATCATAGGCATTAAAAATGTCATCATTTCCTTTTGAGATTTCCCTTTTCCTTCTGCAAATAATTTGCTGAGGAATTCCAGTTTTCTTGGGTCGATGCTTTTTACCAGTTCGTCCTCCATCCAGGTCGGTCTGTTATTGGCCGTTTCCATTATCGTCACCTCCTTGCATCTGAAACATTTCAAACATTTGTGACAAATCCATACCGCTGAACATTTGCGACAGATCCATGGATGAAAACATCCCGTTCATTGGATTTTCTCCTTCCGGGAACATTTCCTGCATCATCTGAACCATATCCATCATCTCTTTATATTGTTCAAAGGTGCGAAGCATCTGTTGTATGTTTTCCATACGGCTTTTTTCGGAGGGGGTACAGTAAGGCATGATCTCATGAAAAAGGCTCGAATGGTCAATGGAAGGATCATCAGACAGTGATAGATTGGGATGTTTTTTGAAAATATCCATTGTGTACTGCAGTTCCAGATATTTTATATAAACAGCAATGTTTTTTTGCATGGAGGAGTTGCAATATGACATAAGGATTTTCAGTTTATTAATATGATTGTTGGTAAATAAAGTATCAAAGGCAGCTACTTTGTCCATGATTTTGTCGTCCATCACATCTCCTTAGGCAAAAGCTGTTTCTATTATCCTATGTATGGAAAGAAGCTCCTATGACAGGAAAAGGAAATGCTGTTTTGGAATGATATTCCGAGACATAGAAAACAGGCTCCTTTCAGGAGCCCGTCTTCAAAAGGCAAAATGATTAGCAGCAACCACAGTTATTGTTGCAACCGTTGTTACCCCAGCTATTGCCGTTACCGTTTCCGCAGAAGCAGCTGATCAGCAGGATCCAGATGATCCAATCGCAGCAATCGTTGCCACAGCCATTGTCACAGCCGCCGCCCAGAAGACCATTGCCATTGCCTCCGCAGAAGAATAATAACAGGATGATCCAGATGCAGCTTCCGCCAAGGAATCCGCCTCTGTTGCTGCCGCAACCACAGGAATTGTTGTTGCAACCACAGTTAGTAGCAGTCAAGTCACTCATTGTTGGTGCCTCCGATAATTTGTTTATGGTCTATTCTATGCACATGGGGTTGTCAGAGTTTCCGGTATATCTGCCTGTTTTTTAATAATGTCAATTCAGAAGATAGGAGAGGAACTGATAGATACGGGGATGCGTATGATAATAAAAGATTGATTATCTGATAATGAGAAGGGATCGAGATGAACAGGGTCAGATTTCAGGTGGAGGCTGAGGATGCAATAAAGGAGTGGGAAACGGGGCTGGTAACTGATGGGCTGATGGGAAGATTATCCGTTGCAGTGCTTGATACAGGCATTGGAAGGCATCCTGACCTTTTTGGGAATTTAGTGGATTTTCGGGACTTTGTTCATCATAGAGAGTGGCAGTACGATGACAACGGACATGGAACGCACATCTGTGGTATCTTAAGCGGCAGTGGAAAACTTTCAAATGGACGATTGAAGGGAATGGCGCCTAAATGCAGACTTGTAGTAGGAAAAGTGCTTGACCATAATGGCGATGGAATGGCTAAACATATGCTTCAGGCACTTGAGTGGATTCTTGAGATAAGAAAAAAACATCAGATCAGAATATTAAATATTTCTGTTGGGATTGGAACGATGCAGGACAAAGCAAAAGAAGAAGCTCTCAGGAAAAAGATTGAAGAGTTATGGTCACAAGGTATAACGGTTGTGTGCGCAGCCGGAAATAAAGGGCCTGAGGAAGGAAGCATCTCTTCCATATGCAGAAGTGATAAGGTGATCACTGTTGGCTGTCATGACGGCAACTTTTGCAAAAATAATCCAAAACGGTGTGAAACTTATTCCGGAAGAGGTTGGTCTACGGATCAAATCAGAAAACCGGATGTGGTTGCCCCCGGAACGGATGTGAGATCCTGTAATGTGAAATATGATGAAACAGGACTCAGTCAGCCTTATGTAGCGAAAAACGGTACTTCAATGGCAACACCTATTGTCAGCGGTGCAATCGCATTGCTTTTGCAAAAATATCCTGAATTAAATAATGATGAAGTAAAACGGAAGCTGACTTATACGGCGACAGATCTGGAGGAACCGTGGAATCTGCAGGGGTGGGGAATGATAAATGTGAAAAAAATGTTAGAAAAGTATTGACACAAGTGGTATCATTGTATACAATAATACCATTCAAATGTAAGAGAATAGTAAAAGCCAAAAGTGGCAGAAGGAGAGGAACGAAATGTCAAACGAGATGTTAGATAACAATACTTTTCAGAATCGTCCGGTTACCATGAATCACAAGAATAATCTGTTGGAAATAGAAGAACATATGTATATTCTTGATGATGTTGAGAAACCCAACGTATTCCGCAATATGTTCCCGTATTCAGAGATTCCCAAGATTCCCTTCAATGACAGAATTGTGCCGCATAACATGCCGAAGAATATCTGGATCACAGATACGACTTTCCGTGACGGACAGCAATCAAGGGCACCTTATACCACAGAGCAGATTGTTACGATTTTTGATTATTTGCATAGACTTGGTGGACCTAACGGTATGATCCGCGCCAGCGAATTTTTCCTTTACAGCAAGAAGGACAGGGACGCTGTTTATAAGTGTATGGAGAGAGGTTATCAATTCCCTGAAG
Organism: Acetatifactor sp.; assembly: GCA_045579545.1. Classification (GTDB taxonomy): domain Bacteria; phylum Bacillota; class Clostridia; order Lachnospirales; family Lachnospiraceae; genus Acetatifactor. The sequence continues at coordinate 4,547 of JAZNMF010000003.1, forward strand.
TAACCAGCTGGATCCGTGCAAGTAAAGAAGACTTTAAACTGGTGAAAGAAATCGGTATGAAGGAAACCGGTATTCTTGTAAGCTGTTCTGACTATCATATTTTCATGAAACTCAAAATGACCAGAAGACAGGCTATGGATCATTATCTGAGTGTGATCAAAGATTGTCTTGAGGAGGGTATCAGCCCCAGATGTCATCTGGAAGATATCACCAGGGCGGATATCTACGGATATGTGGTTCCTTTCTGTCATGAACTGATGAAGCTGATGAAAGAGTATCAGATACCTATTAAGATCAGGGCTTGTGATACTATGGGATACGGTGTCAATTTCCCGGGTGCTGTTATTCCCAGAAGTGTACAGGGCATTATCTATGCCATCCACACCCACGCAGGCGTGCCTCATGAGCTCATTGAGTGGCACGGGCATAATGATTTCTATAAAGCAGTAAGCAATTCAACTACTGCATGGCTGTACGGCTGTTCCGGTGTCAATACATCACTTTTTGGTATTGGCGAGAGAACAGGCAATACACCGCTTGAAGCTATGGTGTTCGAGTATGCGCAGCTTAAGGGTGATCTGAATGGAATGGATACCACAGTTATCACTGAACTGGCTGAGTATTATGAGAAAGAGATCGGTTATAAGATTCCTTCCCGTACACCGTTCGTCGGCAAGAATTTTAATGTGACAAGAGCCGGAATTCATGCAGATGGCCTCTTGAAAAATGAAGAGATTTATAATATATTTGATACAGAGAAGTTCCTGAATCGTCCTGTATTATGTGCGATCTCCAATACCTCAGGCCTGGCAGGTATTGCCCATTGGATCAATACTTATTACAAATTAAAGGGCGATAAACAGGTGGATAAAACTTCCGAACTGGTCAAAGAAGTTAAACTTTGGGTGGACGAAGAATATGCAGGCGGTCGTGTGACCGTACTTACAGATGATGAAATCGTCGGCGAGATCAATAGAGTATGCAATGCAAAGAATCTCACGATCGGCTGATCCTTACAGCAATTCTCCTTTCATTCAGTGTAACTTGACTGTTGAGAATGGAGCGTAGTAAAGTGGCTAATTATGATGTAAAGCAAGAGGTTACAGATAAGTATTCGCTGCGTGGCAGGGTCTTTCATAAATTGCGTGAAGACATACTGAACGGTAAGTATGAAGAGCATGAGGAACTTCGTGAGGTGGCGATCAGTGAAGAGATGGGTGTCAGCAGAACCCCTGTCAGAGAAGCCTTCCGTCAATTGGAACTGGAGGGTTTGATCCAGATTGTGCCTAATAAGGGTGCTTATGTGACCGGTATCACGGAGAAGGATGTGAAGGATATCTATATGATCCGGTCCCTTCTTGAAGGTCTGTGTGCCAGATGGGCAACAGAGCATATTACCGCGGAACAGTTGGAAGAGATGGAAGAGAATGTCTATCTTGCCCAATTTCATGCCCAGAAGGGGCATCATGAACAGTTGGCTCAGTTGGACAACAGATTTCATGATATTTTATATGAAGCATGCAACAGTAAGATGCTGGAGCATCAGCTGAAGGATTTCCATCAGTATGTTCTCAGGGTTCGTAAGAAGACATTATCCAATATGGCCAGGGGAATAAAGTCTACAGACGAGCATGAGGGTATTTTGGAAGCAATCAAGTCAGGTGATCCAGATATGGCTGAACAGCTTGCTAACCGACATATGATCAACGCCTATGAGAATATGGTGAAAAGTGACCTGCATGAAGCCTATGAGAAAAATAGTGATCAGTAATAATGATAATTAACTAGGAGGAAAATCTTGATGGACAAGATTAAGATGACCACTCCCCTTGTGGAGATGGATGGAGATGAAATGACCAGAATTCTCTGGCAGATGATCAAGGATGAACTGTTACTTCCCTATATCGATCTGAAGACAGAGTATTATGATCTGGGACTGGAATACAGAAATGAGACCAATGATCAGGTTACGGTAGATTCCGCTAATGCAACCTTAAAATACGGTGTTGCAGTTAAGTGTGCTACCATTACTCCCAATGCAGCCAGAATGACTGAATACAATCTGAAGGAGATGTGGAAGAGCCCTAACGGAACCATTCGTGCAATCCTTGACGGTACCGTGTTCCGTGCTCCCATTCTTGTAAAAGGGATCGTACCTTATGTGGCAAACTGGACCAAGCCCATTACCATTGCCCGTCATGCGTACGGCGATGTATATAAGAATACCGAGATCAAGGTACCCGGACCCGGAAAGGCAGAGTTGGTATTTACAGCTGAGGACGGCACCGAGATCCGTGAGACCATACATAACTTTACCGATGCCGGTATTATCCAGGGTATCCATAACACTAAGGCGTCCATTTCCAGTTTTGCAAGAGCTTGCTTTGGTTATGCCATTGATACCAGACAGGATCTCTGGTTTGCCACCAAGGATACCATTTCCAAGAAGTATGACCATACCTTTAAGGATATTTTCCAGGAGATCTATGATGCTGAGTATAAGGAGAAGTTTGAAGAGCTTGGCATTGAGTATTTCTACACATTGATCGATGACGCTGTGGCAAGAGTGATCCGTTCTGAGGGTGGATTTATCTGGGCTTGTAAGAATTATGATGGTGACGTTATGTCCGATATGGTTGCGACGGCTTACGGCGACTTGTCCATGATGACCTCCGTACTTGTTTCTCCCAGCGGTGTTTATGAGTATGAAGCTGCTCACGGTACCGTTCAGAGACATTACTACAAGCACCTGAAAGGTGAGGAGACTTCCACCAACTCCATTGCAACGATCTTTGCATGGACGGGAGCACTCAGAAAGCGCGGTGAACTGGACAATATCCCTGAGCTTATGGCCTTTGCTGATAAGATGGAAGCTGCCTGTATCAAGACAGTGGAGGATGGTAAGATGACTAAGAGTCTGTCACTGATCTCTACCTGTGAGAATCCTGTGATCCTGAACAGTCTTGATTTCATTAAGGCGATCAGAGAGACCTTCGAGGCTATGTAGATTGTAATATAAGTACCATAAATATTGAGGCTGTAGCCACTTTATATCGGAAGCATTGGCGGCAGGCAGTATTCGTATAAAAGGCCCTTGAAAAACGCCGGCGCTTGGTGAGGTTCTTTCGAACCTAGCGTCCGTTGCGATTTTTCACGGAGCGAGAGCGTGCCGCTATACGAATACTGTCTGCCGCCAATGCATTCGATGCAAAGTGGCTACAGCCTCAATGTTTATGGTACTTATGCCAATGTCTCCCATAGCTCATAAAGTGATTCCAGTTTGGAGGAGATTTCATTCTGTTCTTTGGCAAGTTCCTGAAGACGTGTGGCGTTAGTGGCCACCTCCGGCTTAGCCATTTCGGTGTCAATAAAGGTTTGTTTTTCTTCCAGTGCGGCAATCTGATCTTCACATTTCTTCAGATCATTTTCGCGCTTTCGGATACGTGCCTGCTCTTCCTTGTGGGCCTTCCAGTCGGTCTTTCCCTCAGACTCTGTTTCTCGACCTGCGACGGATGCAGGTTTACCTGTTGTTACCTGCTGTGTGGAGAGGACGGAAGCCATGACTGTATCATGTTTTTCCAGGTAATAGTCGTAATTGCCGATATAATTGATGAATCGCTGAGCGGTCAGATCAAGAATGCGATGAGCTGTCTTGTTGATAAAATAGCGGTCATGTGATACATAGAGGACGGTACCCTCATAGGCATTGATGGCATCCTCCAGAATTTCCTTTGACATAATGTCAAGGTGGTTGGTAGGCTCATCCAGGATCAGGAAGTTAGAATCGGAGAGCATCAGCTTGGCCAGAGAGACGCGGCCACGTTCGCCACCGCTTAAGTCGCTGATTCTTTTAAATACATCATCACCGGTAAAGAGAAAAGCTGCCAGCACATTGCGGATCTGGGTGTTGGTGAGATGAGGATAATCATCGGAAATTTCATCAAATAATGTTTTGTCGCTGTGAAGCACATGGTGTTCCTGATCGTAATAACCAATGACTACATTGGTGCCGAGAGTAAAGGTGCCACAGTCGGCCGGAAGCAGATCATTTATTATTTTTAATAGTGTGGTCTTGCCTGTGCCGTTGTCTCCAATAATGGCAACATGCTCGCCGCGCTTGATTTCGAAATCGATCTGCTCAAACAAGAGCTTGTGGTCAAAAGCTTTGGAAAGATTTTTGACGGTCAATACGTCATTGCCGCTGGTCATATGAGGTGTCAATTTCAACTTCATGTCTGCGCGAACTTCTGTGGGTTTTTCAAGCACCTCTATTTTATCAAGCATTTTTTCCCGGCTTTCAGCCCGTTTGATTGATTTTTCCCTGTTAAAAGAACGCAGCTTTTCGATAACAGCTTCCTGATGTTTGATTTCTCTTTGCTGGTTCAGATAAGCATTCAGAGCAGCAACCCGCAGCTGTTCCTTTTTTGCCGCATAGTCGGTATAATTGCCTAAAAATGTAGTGGCTTTGGTTTGGTCGATTTCGATGACCTTGCCGGCTATCTTGTCCAGGAAATAGCGGTCGTGAGAGACGATAATGACAGCCCCCTTATAATTTAACAGGTATGTTTCCAACCAGGCAATAGAGTTCATGTCAAGGTGGTTGGTGGGCTCATCCAGGATGATCAGATCGGGATTAAGCAAGAGAAGTTTTCCCAGAGCTACACGTGTTTTCTGGCCACCGGAGAGGGTGGAGACGGATCTGTCAAATTCGCTTTCTGTAAAGCCTAATCCTTTCAGGACACCGATCAGCTCGCTCTTATAAGAATATCCGCCACCTGTTTCGAAATCATGAGTCAGGGAAGTATATTGCTTCATGAGTTGTTCCAGAGTGTCAGGATCAGCATGTTTCATGCTTTCTTCGCATTCTCGCATGCGTTCTTCCAGATCGATCAGCTCCTGCTTGACGCTTAAAAGTTCCTGGTAAATGGTGTTAGATGTGTCAACAGCGGCATTCTGGGCAAGATATCCCATGGTTTTATCTTTGGAGAGGGTTACAAGGCCTTCATCGGGAGCAATCTCTCCAACGATAATGCGAAGCAGAGTAGTCTTACCTGCACCGTTGATGCCCACAATGGCTGCCTTTTCATTGTCTTCAATATGAAAAGATACATTCTTGAGAACAGTATTCTCTACAAATGCTTTTGAGATGTTCTGACAGGATAATATCATGGTGTTCACTCCTAAATATTACTCCATTTTATTTTAGCAGACAGTTTCGGGAAAGGCAACCTAAAACGGCAAGTACATTAAGAATTATGATTATCATTTGACATTTTTTTTACATATAGGTATAATATTATCAGTATGATTATCGGGAGGTAACCCCAATGGAAGTAAAAGAGATATCACAGGCTGTCATTGCACGCTTGCCCAGATATTTCCGATATCTGGGAGATCTTAAGGATGGCGGCGTGGAGAGAATCTCCTCACAGGAATTAAGTGAATTGATGAAGGTGACTGCTTCCCAGATCCGTCAGGATTTTAATAATTTTGGTGGATTCGGACAGCAGGGATACGGATACAATGTAGAATTTTTGTATAATGAGATTGGTAAGATTCTGGGACTTGACAGGAAGCATCATTTTATCATTGTCGGTGCCGGCAATCTTGGACAGGCACTTGGCAACTATCTGAACTTTGAGCGCCGCGGATTTATTTTCTGCGGAATGTTTGATAAGAATCCTGCTCTGATAGGGAAGGATGTCAGAGGGATCAAAGTACAGCCCATGGAGGAGATGGAACAGTTTGTCAGAGAAAATGACGTCGATATCGCTGTTTTGACGATTCCTAAGACCGGTGCGGTGAGTGTGGCAGAAAAGCTGGTAGCAAACGGCATTCGTGCTATCTGGAATTTTGCCCATGTGGATCTGAATGTGCCTGAGGGAATCCAGGTTGAAAACGTACATTTGTCGGACAGCCTTATGAAACTGTCTTATAACATTAACCGTTATAAACAGGAGAAGGAAGGAATATAATTGCTTTAGAGAAGACTGTTCGTTTGAGCAGTCTTTTTCCACATATATGAGATGACAGGCCAGGAGGTTAAGATGAAGTATCTGCTGACAGCAAAAGAAATGCAAGACTGCGATAAAAATACCATCCATAAGATTGGTATCCCTGCCGTGGTTTTAATGGAACGTGCAGCATTAGGCCTATGTGAAGAAATAGATTTCTTTGCAAAAAAGCTTTTGAAAAAGAATAGTAAAGTCCTGATCCTTGCCGGCTGTGGCAATAACGGCGGAGACGGACTGGCGCTGGCAAGATTGCTTTCAGAACGAATGGATGTTGAAGTTGTCATCTGTGGTGACTGTAACAAGGCGGGCGATCTGTGGAGGACCCAATATGAAATTTTAAAGCATTTTCCGGTAAGGACAGGAAGCAAACCGCTTTCAGATGAATATGATATTTTGGTAGATGCTCTTTTGGGAGTGGGTCTGTCCAGAGATATTTCCGGTCATTATGCAGAGCTGATCAGCTGGTACAATGAAAGAAGCGGTTATAAGATCGCGGTTGATGTTCCAAGCGGCATCAACGCCGATAACGGTAAAGTTATGGGATGTGCAACCGAAAACGATCTGACGGTTACGTTTGCATATGGTAAGAGAGGACTTTACTTTTATCCCGGATGCCAATATGCAGGCAAAGTGATTGTGAAGGATATCGGCATTAGTGACAGGAGCTTTGGCACCTCTGAACCCGGTATGTTCCGGTATCGTTCGGAGGTTCATAAACTGCTTCCGACCAGAGCTTCCGACGGCAATAAGGGAACTTTTGGTAAGGTGTTGATAGCTGCAGGCAATACGAATATGGCCGGAGCTGCAATACTGGCTACGCAAGGCTGTTACAGGAGCGGCGCAGGTATGGTAAAGGTTTTGACGCGGGAATGTAACCGTGTGGTTTTACACACTGCTGTGCCAGAGGCTTTAGTAACTACTGATGAATCGGTTCAGCCTGATCATTGGCCGGATGTATTGGCTGTTGGTCCCGGACTCGGCACAGATGATTGGGCATATAATGTAACGTATTCATTCCTTGCAAACAGTACATTACCTTTGGTGATCGATGCAGATGCCCTTAATTTGCTGGCGGATCGTGCGGAGCTGATGGCACTTTTGGCAAAACAGGGAAGGGAAGGCAGAACACTGATACTGACTCCTCATGTGGGCGAAATGGCACGTCTCCTGGGTCTTACTGTGTCAGAGGTAAAAGAAAATCCCGTAGATACCGCAATGGGGCTTGCGCAGAAATTAAATTGTGTTATAGTAAGTAAGGATGCCAGAACATTGATCTGTTATCCTGACAGGCCCATTTGCTTAAATACCACGGGTAACAGCGGCATGGCGACAGCCGGAAGCGGTGACGTTTTGACCGGTGTAATTGCCGGTTTGCTTGCCCAGGGAGCAGATCCTTTTTCGGCGGCCGGCATTGGAGTGTACCTGCATGGTATTGCAGGAGATATTGCTTCTGCCGTAAAAGGGGAAAGAAGTATTACGGCAGGAGATATTGCCGCGGCTGTTGCGGAAGTGATAAAGAAAGGCGGAACATACCATGAATACGCAGATTAGTAAAACGCGTGAATTTCAGAGGGTATATGCACAGATTGATCTGGATGTGATCAGAGAGAATCTCCTTCATATCAGGGAGCATATGGGACCTGATGTAAAGATTCTGGCAGTCATTAAAATGGATGCTTATGGTCACGGAAGTGTTCCTGTTGCAAGATGCATTGATGAATTTGATTTTGTATATGGATATGCGGTAGCTACTGTTGAGGAAGCTGAAGTATTAAAGCGAGAAGGAATCAGTAAACCAATTTTGATCCTTGGTTATACCTTTCCCTGCAGCTACGAACAGCTGATCCGTGGGGACATACGGATGACTGTGTTTCGTGAGGATACCTTGGAACAGTTGGCGTTGGCGGCTCAAAAATGCGGGAAAACTGCCAGGATTCATGTGAAAGTTGACACCGGTATGGGACGTATCGGCATTTCACCGGATAAGGAAGGCCTTTCCTGGATAAGGAAGGCGAATGAGACTCCCGGCATTGAGATAGAGGGTATTTTTACTCACTTTGCACAGGCCGATGAAGCGGATAAGTCATATACAGCACAGCAGATTGAAACCTTTTTAAATTTTGTGAAACAGTCAGAGCAGGAGCTTGGTTATAGGATTCCCCTGAAACATTGTTCTAACAGCGCTGCAATTATCGATGTCCCTTCAGCCAATATGGATCTTGTGAGACCGGGCATTATTATGTACGGTATGACACCTTCCGATGCTGTGGGAGGTGATATCGTATCCCTGAAGCCGGCGTTGTCGCTTCACAGCGAGGTTGTCTATGTAAAGGACCTTCATAAAGGACAGAGTGTCAGCTATGGAGGCACGTTTACGGCAGAAAAAGAGATGAGAGTTGCAACGATTCCTGTGGGATACGGTGACGGCTATCCCAGATTATTATCCGGAAAAGGATATGTATTGATCCGCGGTCAGAAAGCGCCTATCCTAGGCAGGGTTTGTATGGATCAGTTTATGGTTGATGTCACAGCAATTCCGGGAGCCGGCGAGGGAGACCATGTGACGCTGATCGGTGAAGATGGCGATTGCAGGATCACTGCTAAATTGCTGGGTGAGTTATCCGGTCGTTTTCATTATGAGCTCCTGTGCAATTTGGGTGTACGTATTCCGAGAGTATATCTTCGTGACGGTGTGATTGATTCTTTCAGAGCGCCCTACAGCTATTGATAGAAAATGGCTCATCACATAAAAATACCCCTTTAATTTGAATACCTTCAGATAAACTGGAAATAATACTACCAGATTTTGAAGAAGGAGACGGTCATGAAAAGAGGAGACGTATATTATGCAGATCTGCGTCCGGTCGTTGGATCGGAACAGGGGGGCATCAGACCAGTACTGATCATTCAGAATGATGTTGGCAACAGGCATAGTCCCACAGTGATCTGTGCTGCAATTACCTCTAAGATGAATAAGGCGAAGCTGCCTACCCATATTGAGTTAAGCGCAATGCTCTATGATATGGATAAAGACTCTGTAGTGCTTCTGGAGCAGCTCAGGACAATAGATAAAAAGCGGCTGAAGGATAAAGTCTGTCATTTAGACGGGGAGATTATGGAGAGAGTGAATAAAGCGTTGAAAATCAGCCTGGAACTGGATACATAGTGATGCAGTTCTTGACGTTTAATGGATGAAATGTTATATTTATAAAATAAGTATCTTATTTTTACTATGTCAGACTATTATGTATTAAACGATATAATAGCAGAACGGAGGATAACAATGGATGACGACAGTGGGCCTACTGCCAGTATTATTTTTTTATTCGCATTTTTGTTGATCGATATGCTCTTTTATGGTTTTGGTGCAGCGGTAAATCTGCTGAACGGAAAGGATATAGAAAGGAGAGCAGAAGAAGAGAAAGACAAGAAATCTCGTAAATTGGCGAATATAATTGGCAATCCGGCTGAATTTGTCAATACATTGCAATTGGTTGTGACCTTGATCCATGTGATCGTAGTTGTTGTATATTTGAGCAACTGGTTCAGAATAATCAGAGACTTTTTTGATAATCTTGCCAACAATGCCTTGAAAGGCTTTGAGATAGCAGAGGGAGTGGTAAGCGGCATATCTGTTGTTGTAGCCTTTATGCTGCTTCTGTACATATTATTAACTTTCGGCGTTCTGCTTCCAAAGAAAATTGCTGCGAGGATACCTGAGAAGTGGGCATATGCAACTGTCAACATGATCTGTACGCTTATGACAGTACTCAAACCCTTTACGTGGGTGGTATCTTTTTCCGTTAAACTTTTGCTCAGACTTTTTGGCGCTTATGGGAAAGAGAATGAGAATGATGTAACGGAGGAGGAAATCATTAATATTGTGAATGAGGGTCATGAACAGGGTGTCATCCAGGCAAGTGAAGTGGAAATGATCACGAATATTTTTGAATACCGTGATAAAGAAGCCCAGGATATAATGACCCATCGCAATAACATTATTGCTGTAGATGGAAGTATGCCGCTTTGTGATGTGGTTTCCTTTATTCTTTCGGAAAATAATAGCCGGTATCCTGTTTATGAGGAGAATATGGATCATGTCATCGGTATTCTTCATCTGAAGGATGCTATCCGGTGTCAGCGTCTTGATGGCAATATGAACAAGCCTATCAGAGAAGTGGAAGGGCTTATCAGAGAGGCCTATTTTGTTCCCAAGACCAAGAATATTGACGAGCTGTTTAAAGAGATGCAGTCCATGAAACTGCAGATGGCCATTGTCATTGACGAGTATGGTCAGACAGACGGTCTTGTGGCCATGGAAGATATTTTGGAAGAAATTGTCGGCAACATCATGGATGAGTATGATGAAGACACTGAATATATTGAGGAAAAGAGCGAGAACGAGTTCGTTATTGAAGGTAAAACGCCTCTTGAGGAACTGGAGGAGCGTTTCGGCATCTCATTTGAGGAAGAAGAATTTGAAACGATCAATGGTCTCTTGATTTCAAGGCTTGACAGGATTCCTGAAGAGGACGAACAATTTGACGTTGATGTCCAGGGTTATAATTTCAAAATACTGAAGGTCGAGAACAAGATGATAACCAGTGTTCTTGTTACAAAATGTAAATGCGAACAGGTCACGGTTGATGAAGTTTGATATGAATTTGCTGAGTTATGATTATTAAAATAAAGGAGAAAGAATTATGTCAGGACATTCAAAATTTGCGAACATAAAGCATAAGAAGGAGAAGAACGATGCCGCTAAGGGTAAGATATTTACCATTATCGGAAGGGAAATTGCTGTTGCTGTAAAAGAGGGCGGTCCCGACCCCAGCAACAATTTTAAACTGGCCAGTGTAATTGCCAAGGCGAAAGCCAACAACATGCCGAATGACACCATCGACCGCGGAATTAAAAAAGCTGCCGGTGACGTTGGCAATGTAAATTATGAGTATGTTACCTATGAAGGATATGGTCCCAATGGCATTGCTATTATTGTTGATGCCCTCACTGACAATAAAAACAGAACTGCAGCCAACGTCAGAAGTGCATTTACGAAAGGTCAGGGTAATATCGGCACCCCCGGATGCGTGTCCTTTATGTTTGACAAGAAGGGCCAGATCATCATTGATAAAGAAGAGTGTGACATGGACGCGGACGATCTCATGATGATCGCACTGGACGCAGGTGCAGAGGACTTTGCTGAAGAGGAGGAAAGCTTTGAAGTGCTGACAGATCCCGACAGCTTTGATATGGTAAGAGAAGCTCTTGAGAAAGAAGGGATTCCCATGATCAGTGCAGAAGTAACCATGCTTCCTCAGACCTATGTAGAACTTACGGATGAGACTGCCGTAAAGAACCTGCAGAAGACACTTGATCTTCTGGATGATGATGACGATGTACAGGCAGTATACCACAACTGGGATGAATAATAAGGAGATTGTAACTATGGCAAATCAGTGGAAAAGAGAAACGGTATGTATTCAAAGCGGCTGGAAGCCCACAAAGGGTCAGCCCAGAGTACTTCCTATTGTGCAGAGTACTACATTCAAATATGACACTTCAGAACAGATGGGAAAACTGTTTGATCTGGAGGAAAGCGGTTATTTCTATACCAGACTTCAAAATCCCACCAATGATTTTGTGGCACAGAAGATCTGTGAACTGGAGGGTGGTGTTGCCGCTATGCTTACCAGTTCCGGACAGGCTGCCAATTATTATGCGGTTTTCAATATTTGCGAAGCGGGCGACCATGTGATCATGTCCTCTACTGTATATGGGGGAACCTTTAATCTTTTGACTGTTACCATGAAAAAGATGGGGATAGAGTGTACGGTTGTGGATCCCGATTCTTCTGAGGAGGAGCTTAACAAAGCTTTTCGTGAGAACACTAAGTGTGTGCTGGCTGAGACCATTGCCAATCCCGCTCTGGTAGTTCTTGATATTGAGAAATTTGCAAAAGTTTCTCACGAGCATCAGGTGCCTCTTATTGTAGATAATACTTTTGCAACGCCCATCAACTGCCGTCCTTTTGAGTGGGGAGCTGACATTGTAACCCATTCTACCACCAAATACATGGATGGACACGCTATGTGTGTAGGCGGTGCAATTGTAGATTCCGGAAACTTTGACTGGGATAAATACGCAGATAAATTCCCCGGGCTTACCACACCTGATGATTCTTATCACGGAGTGACTTATACGAAAAAGTTTGGCAAGGCTGCCTATATCACTAAGGCGACCGTTCAGCTTATGAGAGATCTTGGTTCAATCCAGTCTCCCCAGAATGCATTTCTTTTGAATGTTGGCCTTGAAACTCTGCATCTTCGTATGGAAAGACATTGCTATAATGCACAGAAGGTGGCTGAATATCTTGAGGCCCATGATAAGGTAGATTGGGTTAACTATCCGGGGCTTAAGAGTAACCGTTATTATGATCTTGCTCAGAAATATATGCCGAATGGTACCTGTGGAGTAATTTCCTTTGGGCTGAAGGGTGGAAGAGCAGCTGCAGAGATTATGATGGACAAGCTTTCTCTGGCAGCAATCGTAACGCATGTGGCTGATGCAAGAACCTGCGTCCTGCATCCTGCAAGCCATACCCACAGACAGATGACTGATGAACAGTTGGTAGAGGCAGGTGTTGCACCGGAACTGATCCGTTTCAGTGTGGGAATTGAACACGCTGACGATATTATCGCAGATCTTGAGAATGCCCTTTCTTATATCTGATCACACTGAACAACTGAGTATAACACACCACATATATCGAATACTTGGAGGATAATATGGATAAACTTGCAATTGTAGTTCCCTGCTATAACGAAGAAGAAGTTCTGGAAATCGCGTCAAAAGCCCTTCGTGAAGTACTTGACGATCTGATTGCAAAAGGTAAGATCGCCGTAGACAGTTTTATCTTATTTGTCAATGACGGCAGCAAAGACCGTACCTGGGAATTGATCGAAAGTGAACACGAAAAATATCCTGTTCAGGTTAGAGGCGTGAAGCTTGCAGGTAACGTTGGTCATCAGTTTGCGTTGACTGCAGGACTGATCACTGCCAAGGATATGTGTGATGTGACAGTATCCATTGATGCAGATTTGCAGGATGATGTTGCGGTAATTGAAGAGATGATCGATAAATATCATGCCGGTAATGATATTGTTTACGGTGTCCGCAAAGAGCGTAAGACAGATACCTTCTTTAAAAGGACTACCGCACAGGGCTTTTATAAGCTGATGGCGGTAATGGGCGTAAAAACGGTATATAACCATGCTGATTTCAGACTGATGTCCAAGAGAGCAGTTGAACACTTTTCACAGTTTAAGGAGACGAATCTGTTCCTTCGCGGTATGATGCCTATGATCGGTTACCAGACTGACAGTGTCTACTATGACCGTAAGGAGAGAGTTGCCGGAGAATCCAAGTATCCTCTGAAGAAAATGCTTGCGCTGGCATTTAATGGCATTTCATCCTTCAGTGTGAAGCCAATCAGCCTCATTCTGGGTCTTGGTATCTTTATTGTCATTTGTTCCGTGCTCGCTGCCATTTATGCGTTGATTTCTTTCTTTACTGGGCATGTGGTTCCCGGATGGACTTCCTTGATTTTGTCTATCTGGTTCCTGGGAGGTATTCAACTTTTGGCGGTGGGTCTTGTGGGTCAGTACATCGGTAAGATATATATGGAAGTGAAGCAGAGACCTCGTTACAATATAGAAAAAGTTCTGTAAATGCCCGGTCCTGAAGGCTTATTCAGGTAGTTGACATGATGTGGAAGAAGAATTTTTTAAGTATCATTTTATGGCTGGTATACTTTATTTCAGTCACTGCAGCCATGATGTATTATGTTTATAACACTGCCATAGAGAAGAATTTCGCGGGGAGCGCTTTGGCTGCTTCCCTGCCGATCTTCCTCTTAGGTGGTGTGTTTTTGTTGTTTTTCCTGTTTCGATTGATTGTTACGAAGATTCCGGTGAATCACTTAAAGGAAAGAACATACCCTGTTCCGGTAGTGGAAGGTATCTTATTTATCGCCATGATCACTGCAGGACTTGCTCTGAGGATATGGTATTTTAAATATGCCCCCATCGACACCGGTTATTTTGAATTGGCAAAGGTCACTGAAAACGGTGCGATTCCTCAGATTGCCCACGGTGCCACTTTCTTTTATACTTATTTATTGCATCATCTGTTTGTATTGGTCGGAAATCATTTTGTTGCCGGAATCTGGCTTCAGTTGATTTTGCAGGTCATTGCGTCTATCCTGATTTACTTTGGTATCAGGAAACTGAGCGGCGCTGTTGCCGGTATTGTATGTCTTGGTCTTGTGATGCTTTTACCCCATGAAATTATGCGCGGACTTAAGTATTCGCCGGATATGCTGTACTTGTGTTTTTACGGAGTCGGGCTGATCCTGATAGCGAACGTTATCGGTAACCTTGTAAAGAATAAGCCAGCAAAGAGCTGTGCGCCATTATTGATCATTACCGGAGCATGGATTGGTTTCGTCTGCTATATGGATATTACCGGTGTGACGCTTTTAGTGATAGCCCTTTCGGTATTTTGTGTTAAAAATACTGACTGGAGTAAGAGCCTGGTTCAGTTTCTTGTTCTGATACTTCTGACACTTTTATGTTTCATCGGTTATATCTGGTTGGATGCATTGTCTTGTTCTAAGGGAATTGCAGATATCTTAAATGCCTGGATCGAGATGTATCAGGTGAAAGAAGTTGATCCTTTGTTCTGGTATACTACGGAAGATAATCTTCTTTGGATTGTAACGTTTATCTCTATGATATTCGGTTCATTGGGATTTTGGACTTGCGGTAAATTTCAGCGTTTTAATCCATGGGTTCTTTTATTTGCGGCTCTCTTTGGTATTAATTGCTTTCAACTGTATATGCAGAATATGAATGCCGGAGTGCTGATGCAATTGATTTGTTATACGCTGATCGGTGTTGGTATCGGTGATGGACTCTTGGTGGAAAGAAGTGAAAAATCGGAAGGAGCAGATATGATTTCTGAGGATATGTACGAAGAGGAGGTCCCGCATGCAACGGAAGAAGGTTATGAAGAAGAGCAGATTTTTGAGCAGATGATAGAGGAAGAACCGCAACCGATGTCCGCTCGTGTGACATACATACAAAATCCGCTTCCGTTACCCAAAAAACATGTAAAAAAGGTTTTGGACTACAGTATCCAGCCACCGGAAGAAGAACTCTGCTATGACTTTGATGTAGCAGAGGATGATGATTTTGACTTATAAATCGTAAAGATATGGTAATAATAAAAAGGCCTGCTGTGCTATGCGGGTCTTTTTTGTATAATAAGAAATTCCTCCGGATTTCTTATTGTACAAAAACGCTCCGCGAGGATGCGCACTCGCGCGTACAAGGTAAATGTCGCTTTCGCGACCGCGCTCGGCGCGAGAGTCCGCAAGCGGACTCTTTGTTCTACAATAAGAAATTCCTCCGGATTTCTT
>JAZNMF010000004.1:0-14730 GCA_045579545.1 Acetatifactor sp.
GGTAACACGGGTATACGCCTGTCTTCTTATTTCCTAAGAAGACAGGCTTTTTTGATGAAAGGAGTCAAACATGACCAACAAAGGTAACTATTATTTAACAACTGCAATTGCCTATACCTCCGGCAAGCCCCATATAGGCAACAATTACGAAATCGTTCTGGCAGACAGTATTGCCCGTTTCAAGCGCAAGGAGGGCTATGATGTATTCTTCCAGACCGGTACTGACGAGCATGGACAGAAGATTGAATTAAAGGCACAGGATGCAGGTGTATCTCCCAAGGAGTTCGTGGATAAGGTGGCAGGAACCATCCAAGGACTTTGTGACCTTTTGAATATTTCCTATGATAAGTTTATCCGTACCACGGATGACTATCATGAGAAACAGGTGCAGAAGATTTTTAAGCGTCTCTATGAGCAGGGAGACATCTACAAGGATGCATATGAGGGTCTGTACTGTACCCCCTGTGAGTCTTTCTGGACAGAGTCTCAGCTTGTGGACGGCAAATGCCCGGACTGCGGACGTGAAGTGAAGCCCGCCAAGGAGGAGGCATATTTCTTCCGCATGAGCAAGTATGCGGACAAGCTGATCAGGCATATTAATGAGCATCCGGAATTTATTCAGCCCGTGTCCCGCAAGAATGAGATGATGAACAATTTCCTGCTGCCCGGTCTGCAGGATCTGTGTGTTTCCAGAACCTCCTTTAAGTGGGGAATTCCCGTAGACTTTGATGACAGACACGTGGTTTATGTGTGGCTGGATGCGTTGACCAACTATATTACCGGTGTAGGATACGATGCTGACGGTAACAGCACGGACCAGTACAAGAAGCTTTGGCCTGCTGACCTGCATCTGATCGGTAAGGACATTATCCGATTCCATACTATTTATTGGCCTATTTTCCTGATGGCACTGGGCGAGCCTCTGCCTAAGCAGGTATTCGGTCATCCCTGGCTTCTGCAGGGCGACGGCAAGATGAGTAAGTCCAAAGGAAATGTGATTTATGCAGATGATCTGGTAGATTTCTTCGGTGTGGACGCCGTGCGCTATTTTGTGCTGCATGAGATGCCTTTTGAGAATGACGGAACCATTACTTGGGAACTGATGGTGGAGAGACTCAACTCCGATCTTGCCAATACTTTGGGTAATCTGGTGAACAGAACCATTTCCATGAGCAATAAGTATTTTGGCGGATTGGTTGCCAACAAGGGCGTTGCCCTGACGGAGAATGATGCAGCCATTGATGCGGACATGGAGGCAACGGTGACCGCTGCATATGATAAAGTAGTGGCCAAAATGGAAGATCTGCGTGTGGCAGATGCATTGACTGAGATTTTTACAGTGTTTAAGCGCTGCAACAAATATATTGATGAGACGGAACCTTGGGTACTTGCCAAGGACGAAGCCAAGGCAGACCGTCTGGCCACAGTCCTGTACCATCTGGTAGAAGGCATCACCATCGGCGCATCCCTTCTGGCACCGTTCATGCCTGAGACGGCAGAAAAAATTGCAGCACAGCTGAACACTTCTTTGAGAGAGTTTGAGGACCTGAAGAAGTTTGGTCTGTATCCGGATGGAAACCGCGTGACCGAGAAGCCTGAGATTCTGTTTGCACGTCTGGACGTGAAGGAGATCGTAGAGAAAGCTGAGGCGATGTTTGCGGCAAGAAGAGCGGAAGCAGAGAAGGCATCAGGCGAAACCGAAGACACCGGTAAAGAAGAATCGTCAGTGATCGACATTGAGCCCAAGGCAGAGATTGAATACGATGATTTTGCGAGAATGCAGTTTCAGGTAGGAGAGATCATTGCCTGTGAGGCTGTGCCAAAGTCAAAGAAGCTTCTGTGCAGCCAGGTGCGCGTGGGCAGTCAGGTGAAGCAAATCGTATCCGGCATCAAAGCCCATTACACACCGGAAGAAATGGTTGGCAAGAAAGTGATGGTTCTGGTGAACTTAAAACCTGCCAAGCTTGCGGGTGTTCTTTCCGAAGGCATGCTTTTGTGCGCGGAGGACGCAGAGGGCAATCTGGCACTGATGACACCGGAGAAAGATATGCCGGCAGGAGCAGAGATCTGCTAGTGGGTATAACCTATGAAAAAAGAACAGTTTTATTTTGATTCCCGGGATAACGGATCCCGCATCCATGCAGTACGCTATATGCCGGATGACGGTAACGTCAGGGCGGTGGTGCAGATCGTACACGGTATGGCGGAATATGCGGAACGCTATGAAGAGTTCGCAGAATATTTGACGGACAGGGGATATGTCGTGACAGGTGAGGATCATCTGGGACATGGCGGATCCGCGGGAGAAAATGGTTTTGGTTATTTCTGTGAAAAGGATCCCGCCACTGTAGTGGTAAAGGATGTTCACAGGCTGAAGAAGATAACGCAGCAGGCGTATCCCCATGTGCCCTATATCATTTTAGGGCACAGCATGGGTTCCTTTATCCTGAGGAACTATTTGTGCAGCTACGGAACAGAAATTCAGGGAGCCATTATCATGGGAACGGGGATGCAGCCCGGTTTTCTGGTAGGTATGGGGAAGCTGTTGGCGGGAATCTGTAAAGTGTTTGCTGGAGACAAACACATCAGCAAACTGCTGGATCAGATTGCATTCGGAGCCTACAACAGCCGCTTTAAGCCGAACAGGACGAAGTTTGACTGGCTGAGCAGAGATGAGCAGAAGGTGGACCGCTACATAGAGGATCCTCTGTGTGGATTTACTTTTACGGTGAATGGGTTCCGCACTCTGTTTGAGCTGATCGGCAGGACAAGGAAGTCCGAGTATCTGAAAAAGATGCCGAAGGATCTTCCGGTGCTTGTGGTATCCGGCGAAGAGGACCCGGTGGGTGAGTTTGGAAAAGGTGTCCGCAGGACTGTGAAATCTCTTGAAACGGCAGGACTTGAGAAATTGACCTGCAGGCTCTATCCCGGTGCGCGGCACGAAATATTAAATGAGACAGACCGTGAGTCTGTAATGAAGGACATATTTGATTGGATGGAAGAGCATGTATTGCATTCTTCTGACCGTTGACATAAGCAGCTGATATTATAGTGGAATAATATGGGCATCAGGGGTGGCATTATGGTCAATGATAATAGTCCTTTTGAAATCAGATTGGCATCTCCCTGTGAATGGGAGAAAGTCATGGTATTTGTATGGGGAGCTTTTATGCTCTCTGAGGGCAGAAAGTGCGCCGACGAGGGCAGAGACAGCTTTTTCAGATTTATTACTGATCATGAACTCAGAGAATCTTTCCTAAGTGGAGAGTATCCCGTTCTGGTAGCTCACATTGGAGATGAAATTGTCGGTGTGGCTGCCATACGTTATCGCAATCATTTGTCGCTTTTGTTCGTGGACCGTGAACATCAGAGGCAGGGATTGGGAAAGGCTCTGATGACGGCAGTGATTGAAAGTGTGAGGGACGCCGGCGAGAGATATATGTCGGTTCAGGCAGTGTCAGACGCAGTGAATTTTTATCGAAAAATGGGGTTTCACAGCGTTCGTCCGGAGAGGGAGTTCTCAGGTATCAGAGTAACTGATATGGAGAGATTTTTTTAGAAAGGAACGAAAGAAAATGGGCAATCTTTTTAATGTGGAAGGCCCGGTTATGAGGACACTTACCAAGGTGGCAGATTTATTGTATTTAAATTTGATCACACTTGCCTGCTGTCTTCCCATCATAACCATAGGTGCATCCATGACAGCGCTTCACTACACGGCGCTTAAGATCGTGAGGGGCGAAAATTCGTACACGGTGAAGAATTACTTTAAATCCTTTAAGGAGAACTTTGTGCAGGCAACAATTATCTGGGTGATGATGCTGGTTGTGATCGCACTGTTTGTGCTGGATATTTTTTGGATAAAATATCTTCCGGTACAGATTCAGAAGGCTGCCTGGATCGTGCTCATTGTCATGGCAGCAGTTGTGATATTTGTTACTATGTATATATTTCCGGTTTTGGCCAAATTTGATAATACAATCGGGCGCACGATCAAGAATTCTTTCATGATAAGTCTGATGCTGTTCCCCAAGAGTGTGCTGATGGTCATCGTGAATCTTGTGCCGGCATATGTGACGATCTATCAACCGCAAATATTCCCGCTTGTACCTATGTTTGGTTTTTCGGCTCCCGCTTTTGTATTCGCTTTGATGTACAATAAACCGTTTAAAAAACTGGAAGACATGGTGCTTGCAGCTAACGGGGAGAAAGATGCCGTAGATCCGGAAACAGATGAAAGAATCTTTAAGGATGAGCTGGATGAATGCCTAATTGAGAGTCAGGAAGAACAACAGAAATAGGCTTTGTGCACTTTGCTCAGAATAGACGCCTAGATTTGTTGAAAATGTCAATATAGTCGAAAAAGTGCAAATATTGTGAGCAATTCTCACAATGATATGTGAAATCTTTGTGAAATAGTGGTATGGCGCAAAGGGAAGTTTTTCGCTATACTAAATTAAGAGTTACACGGCAGATTGTCGTAATAATAAAGTATAACTGTTTTAATATGAAAGGAGCTATTTAATTATGGCAGGTTTATCTTTGAAAAATATCACTAAGGTATACCCTAACGGATTTGAAGCTGTTAAAGATTTCAACCTTGAGATCGCAGACAAAGAGTTTATCATTTTCGTAGGACCTTCAGGTTGTGGTAAGACTACTACTCTTCGTATGGTTGCAGGTCTGGAAGACATTTCCTCCGGTGAACTGTGGATCGGCGACAAGTTAGTTAACGACGTAGAAGCTAAGGACAGAGATATCGCAATGGTATTCCAGAACTATGCTCTGTATCCTCATATGACCGTTTATGATAACATGGCATTCGGTCTGAAATTAAGAAAAGTTCCTAAGGCTGAGATCGACAAGATGGTTAAAGAAGCAGCTAAGATCCTTGATCTGACTCCGCTCCTTGACCGTAAGCCCGCAGCTCTGTCCGGTGGTCAGAGACAGCGTGTAGCTATGGGACGTGCTATCGTTCGTAACCCTAAGGTATTCCTGATGGATGAGCCTCTTTCCAACCTGGATGCTAAACTGCGTGTACAGATGCGTGTTGAGATTTCCAAACTGCATCAGAGACTGGGTACCACCATCATCTACGTTACCCATGACCAGACCGAGGCTATGACTCTGGGTACCAGAATCGTAGTTATGAAGGACGGTGTTGTTCAGCAGGTAGATTCTCCTCAGAACCTGTATGACAATCCTGTTAACCTGTTCGTTGCCGGATTCATCGGATCTCCTCAGATGAACTTCATGGATGCAACTGTTAAGGTTGTAGGCGATGTTGCAAGACTGGAAGTTGCCGGCCTTAGCATTCCTCTTCCCGCTGAGAAGTCCAAGAAGCTGATTGATGGCGGTTATGATGGAAAGACCGTTGTATTCGGTATTCGTCCTGAAGATATCTATGATTCCAAGGCATTTATCGAATCTTCACCTGAAAGCGTATTTACATCTACTGTTAAAGTTTACGAGCTGCTCGGTGCAGAAGTTTACTTATATACCGATCTTGAACAGTTCCCGATCACTGCAAGAGTTGATCCCAGAACTCCTTCAAGAGCAGGCGACACCATTCAGTTTGCTATGGATGTTAACAGAATTCATGTATTCGACAAGGAAACTGAGCACGTTATCACCAACTAAACAAAATTCTTTTAATAAGATGTTTGAGGGCTGTGCGAAAGCACAGCCCTTTAGCAGATAGGAGGAAGAATGATTTCCAGTCAGACAATTCAGACAAGCATTGATGAGTTAAAGGCCATCACGAAGGTGGATTTGAACGTATATGATTTATCGGGAGGCAGAGTGGCCTATACTGCTGATATGCCCGATATTCCCCCCAGTCTGGTTTCAGGATTTGCCAACTCTCCGGCAGACAGTCAGGTAATAGGTATGCATCATTTGCTTAAGATTCTGGATGAGGGAGAATTGCTTTATGTGCTGGTTGCGAAGGGCAGCAGTGACGATAGCTACATGATCGGTAAGATTGCTGTGTGCCAGATTCAGAATCTTGTGATCGCGTATAAGGAACGATTTGACCGGAACAACTTTTTCCAAAACCTTCTTCTGGATAATCTGCTTTTGGTGGATATTTATAACAGAGCGAAGAAGCTTCATATCGAGCCTACGGCTAATAGAGTTGTATTTCTGATAGAAGCTAAAATGGAAAAGGACAGCATTGTGACAGAGCTTCTCAAGGGGATGTTTTCTGCCCAGAGCGGTGATTATATAACAGCAGTAGACGAGACCGGCGTGATCCTTATTAAAGCAGTGGAAGCAAGTACCACCCACGGAGAACTGGAATCTATTGCGAATATGATTGTTGCCATGATGAACGCGGAGGCTATGCTTAACGTAAAGGTTTCTTTTGGCACCATCGTTCAGGAGTTGAAAGATGTCTCCAAATCCTACAAAGAAGCGAAGCTTGCCCTGGATGTGGGCAAAATCTTCTACGCTGAGAAGACGGTAGTGGCATACAGTACTTTGGGAATCGGGCGTCTGATCTATCAGCTTCCCATTAATCTGTGCAAACTTTACATTGATGAGACCTTTGGCGATAATATGTCCATAGAGTTTGATGAGGAAACTCTGACCACCATCAATAAGTTCTTTGAGAACAATCTGAATGTTTCAGAAACTTCTAGACAATTGTTTGTCCACCGCAACACTCTGGTGTACAGGATTGAAAAGATACAAAAGGCTACCGGACTGGATCTCAGAAGCTTTGACGATGCTCTTACCTTCAAGATCGCTCTTATGGTAGTGAACTATATGAAATATCTTGACACTCTGGAATATTAAAGACAACCCCCTACATATACTGTAACAGTTCAGCCGGATAAATATTTGCCGGGAATTCGTGCTTGCACGGATTTTGCGAATGGGCGCGGGCTGAGCGAGGCCGGTGCGAATGCAGGAAAAGTATATGTGCAGGGGGTATTTTTATGTATTATGATAAGATAGTACGCTATTTAGAATATTTGGAAGGCGGCGAAAAGATTAAGAGTGCCGGTTTTGTCAAAATAGAGGTGATGGACCGGGACTGTAATATTCAGGTGAATGTGACAGGGCTTTATCCCATGGAAAGCTGTAATCGGGAGATCCATATTTCCGGAATTTCGGAGGGGAAGTATGTGGAAGGTGTTCTTGGAGAGGTTATTCTGACATCGGGAAGAGGAAACCTGATAAAAAGGCGTGTGCCGACAGATAGATTGTGTGAAGGAATCGGATATCAGGATCTCACAACGGTAAGAATCAATTTGGGCAAAAATCGGGAACTGCTATGCCGCTGGAGAGAGGAAACAGTGGATCAACAGGAGGTAACTCCCTATCAGTCGGAACCGGTGACCGCCGTAGAACCCGAACCTCAGCGGTCACCGTTGGCCGTCGTGGAACCTGAACCTCAGCCGGAATCTCAGCGGTCGCCGGTAGCTGATCCGGAACCGGAGCTTCTGCAGGCAGAAACTGAATGGCAGGAGAATTTAGAATGCTGCGGGGACCTTCCAGGGGAAACATTTGAATTGCCTGATCAGCCTATGCAAGAGCCAGAGGAGAAGTCGGCGCCTGCCCATCCGGCGGCCGCGCCAACCATGCCGACGTATCTTCACGATAAAAAATGGAGGCAGTTGTCGGAAATTTATCCTCACATCGCACCGTTCCGGGACGAGAGAGACTATCTTTCCATCGGTCCCGAAGATTTTGTGGTTTTGCCGGAAAAGTATTATCGATTGATAAATAACAGTTTTCTTCTTCATGGCTATTATAATTATGGGCATATGGTATTGGCACGAAGCAGCAAGCGGGGGGAGGAAGTATATTACATAGGTGTTCCGGGGAATTTTTATGAGAAAGAGCGTCAGGTAGCCGTCATGTTTGGCTTTGAGAGTTTTGAGTGCAGACAGGAACCGGCGAGGGATGGAGATTTCGGATATTTTATGAAAAGAGTAGAATTGTGATCAACAAGGGGAAGGCTACAGGCCTTCCCCATCAAATTGCGGAATAAAGCTTTCGTCGGCGGCTTCTCCTTCCTGGAAGAAGCCGTTTTCAATGCCAATCTGCAGGGCAAAATCAATTATCCGTCCATACTCCTCATCCGTAACCTTGCCATTGAGTTCCGGGATGTGAGAGACGTGTGGCAGAGGTGTATATTGATTCATAATGCTGATGTAAATGTCATTGTGATACGTCTCATGGAGATAACGCAGGATTTTCTTGGAGTCCTTTGTCTGCCCGGGGAGGACCAGATGACGCACCAGGACGCCTCGCGTCATCAGGTTTTCCTGAAAAACAGGCTTGCCTGTCTGGCGGAACATTTCCCGGATGGCTTCGCCTGCGATGCTAAAATAGTCTTCTGCATGGGAATAAGCGGCGGACAGTGAGGGCGAATAATATTTCAGATCAGGAAGGTAGACATCCACCAGCCCCTCCAGCATTTGCAGGGTATCGACGCATTCGTAGCTACCGGTATTATATACAATGGGAAGTCTGAGCCCCTGAGATTTGGCGAGGATGAGTGCCTCACAGATTTGAGGAACAAAGTGAGAAGGTGTCACCAGATTAATGTTGACGGCACCTTTTTCCTGCAAGGAGAGGAAAACCTCTGCCAGATGGCCGGAAGAGATGGGACCACCGGCTTTCCCCAGAGCGATATTGTGATTCTGACAAAACACGCACTTTAAGTTGCAGCCTGAGAAAAAAACGGTTCCGGAACCGGTTGAGCCGCTGATGCAGGGCTCCTCCCACATATGAAGGGATGCCCTTGCGGCAGTCAGTTCCGCAGTTTGTCCGCAGAAACCGGTCTGTCCCGCCTGACGGTTTACATGACACTTGCGAGGACACAAAACACAGTCTGTCATAAGAAAATCCCTATGTAATTGGCGGTTTTGAAAATCCCGGTCTGTGTGCATGACAAGTTTGCCTCCGATGATCGCGCGTGAATCATTGTTATATACAAAGGCCGCACACGCCGGTGCGGTCACAACTCCACCCGGCACCCTTACGGCACATGGAAGGTTCTGCTTAGTGCTGCTTTGTTCCCAACCTGACACGGTTCGCAGATTTCCATTGCGCAAGACCGAACTTCATCATTGTGACCGGCAATCCGGACAATGTACGGCCTATTTATTGTATCGGTTTTGTGTCGGACTGTCAAGTGAATTTCTCTATTTTGACCGATAAAGTATTTATGTAAAAATCTGCCTAATTTTTGACCGGGCAATCTGCTCGTTGCAGTATACAAAGTTAAATTCGCCCCGGATCTGCATGTCTTCCACGGTGAAGGTGGCAAGGTCGCTGCGGCAATGGGAGATCGGCTCGTAAGCGAAGGTGATGGCGTTATTTTGGGCTACCAGTTCACAGATTACCGAGAAGTTATTGACGGAGGTACAGCGGCGGAAGTTGGCAAGGGAAAATCCTTTGTCGGCCACAGCCTGCTGGAGCAAAAGTAGTGTTCCTGAACCTTTTTCCCGCACTACGATATCCTGATGGAAGGCATCTTCCAAAGAAATACTTTTGTTGGCAAAGGGATGATCTTTGGCGCAGATACCCAGAAAATTTTCCTTTTTATAAAGATGATATCCGTATTTTGATTTGTCAAAAACGCCCTCGATCACTGCAAAATCAATTTCGGAGCGTTCCAGCATTTTCAGCAGATGTTCCGTGTTGTCAATGATAAGGTTTAAATTATGGTTGGAACATTGCAGAAAGGTGCGTATTTCGGGCACGATAACAAACTCGCCGATGGTTTTGGTGGCACCGATGTTCATGTGAACGGTATCCTCGGGGATAAACCCATCGCGGATGGCAGTTTCCTCTGCCCGCACACTGTCGAAATATCGCTTCAGGCGCTGGGCATGGGCTGTTCTGGAGAGTGTCCGCCCGTCGTACTTAAACAGTTTTACACCGTAATAGTTCTCCAGATAGTGAATGTGTTGCGTGACGCCCGGTTGAGTCATGTTCAGCTTCTCAGCTGTTCTGCGGTAGTTCATTTCCTCATAAAGTGCAAGAAACGTGTGTATCCTGTAATCTAACATATTGCCTCCGATTATCTGATATTATTAGTGGATAATAAATAATAATTATAATTTATCATATTACAGTGATATAATCAAGGAAAGAAAAAATAGGAGAGAGTTATGAAAGTTATTAAATTGTTACCGGGTGTTTTTTTGTCGGTCGGGATTGCTTTTCTGGCCTGTTTTGTGGAAAGTCTGCTTCCCATCCACGTGATCGGTTCGGCAGTGATTGCCATGTTTATGGGAATGATCCTTAATTATTTTCTGAAGGACACAGGGATTCTTGCGTCCGGACTGAAATTTACTTCAAAAAAGATACTGAAATTTGCCATTATCCTGCTGGGACTGTCTCTGAATATCAACACGATCCTTCAGGTGGGAAGGATGTCTCTGACAGTTATGATATTTACGCTGCTCACTTGCTTCGGCGGAGGATATTTCATCGGTAAAGCACTGGGGCTTAACTGGAAATTGTCCAATCTCATTTCTGCGGGAACAGGTATCTGCGGTGGTTCTGCCATTGCTGCCATTGCCCCTACCATCGATGCGGAGGACAATGATGTGGCCTATGCCATGTCGGCCACGTTTCTGTTTGATATGGCCATGATCATTCTGTTCCCTATTATGGGGAGAGCCCTCGGTATGTCCGACGAGGCATTCGGCATCTGGGCCGGAACGGCAGTCAATGATACCTCCTCTGTGGTTGCCACCGGATATGCCTTTTCGGAAGCGGCCGGCGATTTTGCCACAATGGTTAAGCTGACACGGACGCTGGCCATCATCCCAACCGTGATTACTTTTGCCTTTGTGCAGCTGCGTTTGAAACGCAAAGAGGCCATGGCCAACAGCCAGAACAGCGCTGAACTGAAGGCGAATTTCAGCATTGCAAAAATCTTCCCCTGGTTTATTATGGGTTTTCTTGCCATGTCCGTTGTGGCGAGCGTCTTTTCCATTCCTTCCGCAGTTGTGGCAGAGACGAAGAGTGTAAGTAAGTTTCTGATGGTCTGCGCCCTGGCGGCAATTGGCTTAAAAACTTCCTTCTCCAGCATGAAAAAAGCGGGAATCCGCCCTATGATCCATGGCTTCATCATCTCCGCCCTTGTGGTTGTAGTTGCTCTGGTGGTAGAGATCTGTATGGGTATCGTGTAAGACAGTGCCACAGCTTTCTGCAGATAAAATATACTTGACGGTGTCTTTGCGTTAGCGTTACAATAGGGATAATAAATCAGGAGGTGTGAATATGAACAAGAATGCTTTCAGACAATTATCTTATGGTGTGTATGTGGTAAGTACCTGGGACAAGGGAAGAGCTACGGGATGTACGGCGAACAGTGCCATGCAGATCACTTCCGAACCTGCGACCATCGCAGTCAGCATCAACCATGACAACTATACCAATCAGTGTATTCAGGAAACCGGCAAGTTTGCCCTGTCCATTTTGGGCGAGCATTCCGATCCCGGTATCATCGGTACCTTCGGATTCAAGAGTGGCAGAGATCATAACAAGTTTGACGAAGTGGAGAGCCTGATCAAGGGATACCTACCCGTGGTGGCAGATGCTTGTGCTTACATTGTCTGTGATGTGATTGATAAGATGGAGACCTCCACCCATACAGTATTTCTGGGAAAGGTTGTGGATGCAGATGTTCTCAAGACAGATGACGCTATGACCTATGCTTACTACCACAATGTGATTAAGGGAAAGAGCCCCAAGAATGCACCTACCTATATTGCGGAGGAAAAACCGACTGCTTCTGCGGAAGCGAAATATGTCTGCAGTATCTGCGGTTATGAGTATGACGGGGAGATACCTTTTGAAGAGCTGCCTGAGGATTACAAATGCCCTGTGTGCAAGCAGCCTAAGTCAGTGTTTGTAAAGAAATAAAATATATATGATATGGCAGCTTATGGGGGCAATGATATCCGGTTAGCGTAAGGGAAAACAACCCCGCCGCTAACCGGATATCATGGATTCCAAAGCTGCCTCTTTTATTCTGCGCTGTTCTTTCTCGGCCTTGTTGCGCTCTCTGAGCTCGGTGAAAAAAAGCTTCAGCATATCGCTGCATTCCTGTTCCAGAATTCCCCGTGAAACGGCCACCTGATGATTAAACTGAGGCATGTCCAGAATGTTCAGGATAGAGCCGGCGCAGCCTGCCTTGGGATTCATGCAGCCCATGACCACTTCCGGGATCCGGGCCTGAACGATGGCACCTGCACACATCTGACAGGGCTCCAGAGTCACATAGAGCGTACACTCTTCCAGTCGCCAGTCTCCGATCACTTTGCTGGCCTTGTTGATGGCGGTAATCTCGGCGTGGGCCAGCGTGTTCTTATCAGTATTGCGCCGGTTATAACCTCTTCCGATGATCTTGCCCTCGTGCACAATCACACATCCGATGGGAACCTCCCCCAGCGCATATGCTTTCTTTGCCTGTTTCAGGGCCTCTTTCATATATTTTTCCTGTACGGTATTGATCACTGCCATAGTATGTCCTTTCGCATCAGATCGGCGGCGGATGCCGGAAAATGTTCCTTTGCACGATAGTATCTGAACCGTGCTTTCGCTGTATCAATTATAAAGCAGAATAACGGATAAGGCAAGATGGGAAGCCGGGACAAAACCGGAAAATCTATCGACAAATGAAATGTTATAGTGTATAGTAGTACTGTTGCGTTTTGCGACAGGAAAGAGGTTTTACATATGAAAACAAAATTTTTCGGCGATAAAGCTTTTTATAAAATGGTGCTGGCGGTTGCCGTGCCGATCATGATCCAGAACGGTATTACCAATTTCGTGGGACTGTTGGACAATATTATGGTGGGACGTGTGGGCACGGAGCAGATGTCCGGCGTTGCTATTGTGAATCAGCTGATGATGGTGTTCAATGTGAGCATCTTCGGTGCTATCTCCGGTGCCGGTATTTTCGGCGCTCAGTTTTTTGGGTGCAAGGATCATAAGGGTGTGCGGTATACCTTTCGCTTTAAACTGTATGCCTGCCTGCTTTTGACACTAATCGGCCTTCTGATTTTTCTGGTGGGCGGAGAGCAGCTGATCTTACTGTATCTTCACGGGGAAAGTGCGGAGATTAGACTGGATGAGGCGCTGAAATACGGCAGGGATTATCTTTCGGTTATGATGGTCGGGCTGCTCCCCTTTGCCATCGAGCAGGTCTACACCAGTACCTTAAGGGAGTGCGGCGAGACCATGGTGCCCATGAAAGCCGGTGTCACGGCGGTGTTAGTGAATCTGGTGCTCAATTATCTGTTGATCTTTGGCGCCTTCGGATTTCCCAAGCTTGGCGTAGTGGGTGCGGCTATTGCCACGGTAATCTCCCGTTTCATGCAGGCGGCCATGGTGATCATTTGGACCCACACCCATGGGGGCCGGATGCTGTTTATCAAAGGTGCTTATGCCAGCCCTAAGATTCCCCTGCAGCTGACCGGCAATATTTTGAAAAAAGGTACACCGCTAATGTTAAATGAGATCTGTTGGTCCATGGGCATGGCGACTTTGATGCAGTGCTATTCGGTGAGAGGCCTGGTGGCTGTGGCGGCGTTAAATATCTGTTCTACCATATCCAACCTGTTCAACACCGTTCTGCTTGCCATGGGAAGTGCCATTTCCATTATTGTGGGCCAACTATTGGGTGCCGGCAAGATGGAGGAGGCCAAGGATACCAATACCAAACTGATTACCTTTTCCGTGGTATCCTGCGCGGGTCTCGGAGTGATTTTGGTGATGCTCGCCCCGTTTTTCCCTATGGTGTACAATACCACCGGGGAGGTCAAGGCTCTGGCAGCGTGGCTGATCAGAATCTCGGCCGTGTGCCTGCCCATGGTCGCTTTCGTGCATGCAGCTTATTTTACACTGCGCTCCGGCGGAAAGACAATTGTCACTTTTTTGTTCGACAGCGTCTTCTTGTGGGGAGTCAGCATTCCTTTTGCCTATGTACTGAGCCGCTTTACCGGCATGCCGATCGTGCCGTTGTATCTCGCCTGCCAATCCCTTGAGATTATTAAGTGTGTTATCGGTGTGATCCTTCTGAAGAGGGGCACGTGGCTCAATAATATTGTTACCTAAAAAACGACGCCAGAACGCTAAAACCCCATGGGGACAGACATATTTCGTATAGCGGCACGCTCCCGCTCCGTGAAAAAGCGTAGCGGACGCTAAGCTCAAGCCGGAACCGGAAGCTCCGCCTTTTGCTAAGCGCCGACGTTTTTCAAGGGCCTTTTATACGAAATGTGTCTGTCCCCATGGGGTTTAACTTACCGGCGTTGTTTCTTATGTTACAGTATGATTGTCACTATGTAAGCGTGGATGGGCACTGCATTTTATGAGTCCGGTCTATTTCTGGTGATAGAGATAGGTGGAAAGCTCCAGAGCTTTGTCCAGCATTATGTTGCCCGCCTGGGGCTCTACGTTGGTGTAAGGGGAGGGTGAGGTCTCGTAAAGGTCACTCTCCGGAACATAAAGATTTTCGTCTGCCACATATCCGCAGGCGGAATTGGAAAGCTCCACAAAGATGTTGTGTTTAAACGGTGACTCTGCTTTAAAGCGCAGTCCGTAATTGACAAACATCTCGCCGGGAAGGAAGCCGAAGCACACATCGCCCACAGACATGGCCTGAATGATCATATGGGCCTTAGGAGGGACGTTGTACATTTTATAGGCAAGGAGGTTGCCGGCAATGGAGGTGTTGAAGCCATTGGCGCAGTG
>JAZNMF010000005.1:0-4063 GCA_045579545.1 Acetatifactor sp.
GAAAAATCGCAGCGGATGCTAGGCTCGAGACGACAACCTACGGTTTTCGTCTGACCTCGCCAAGCACCGGCGTTTTTCAAGGGCCTTTTATACACATAGTATCCGCCGCCAGCCGGTATTGACCGGAAGCCACTGTTATTCGGACCGGGAGAACCTTCGTCACAGTTCCATTTTTCGGGCGGAGAAAAATGTCGAAAGGTTCTTTGAATATCACGACAAAGAATGCTAAATTACCTCGCATACCGGTGTTATATTGTAAGAAACGGTGTGGGAGGTGTTTTTATGGATTTACCCAAAAATATTACACAGATTGGAGAATCGGACCAGCGCTGCAAAGTTTATGCGGAAGATTATGTTATCTCATATATCAAGCAAATGAACAGACAGGCGGAAAATCACAATGTGGCGGTAGCGCTTTATGGTACGAGGAAAGAAGAAAATCAGGTATCCTACATATTTTTTTATGGAGCAGGTAAAGTCAACTCAGTGCTGAAAGAGGTGCGTCATCTGTCACAGGCGCAAAATCAGGAGATTGATAAACTGCGCAAGCGTTATTTCCCGGAATATGAGTTTCTGGGATATCGTTTGCTGAACGGTGAAATGGTAGAAGGCTTCCACATCTGCGAGCAGGGCAGCTGCAGATATGTGGGAGGCTATGCCTGCTTTTATGAAAAAAATGATGCTATGCTGGCATACATGTTGGATTCCCGTAAGGAAGAGGCAGAACCGGAAAACGTGGATCAGGAAAAATACGAAAGAGTCAGACAGCGCCAGGAGGAGCGCAGGGCGCAATACAGAGAAGGCAGGGACAGCGAACCGGAGACGGAAGAACCGGATTATTCTGCAGGAAAAGTGAATGCTTTTTATGGACAGGCTGCCGGGCGGGCCGTAAGGACGGTTCGGGGGGGTCACAGAACATCGCAGATCAGAAGCGTAAAGAAACCGCACAATTCATTGAAAATCATGAAAGCTGCAACGGTCGGAATGTTTCTGCTGCTGTGCATTCTGGGGATTGCCACACTTACGGATGCATACAATATGGAGGCTGTCCAAACTGCTGCAAAGAAATTAATTGCAGAGTTTACCGAACAAAAAATACCGGATTCAGAGCAGGAGCATAACGGGGTAAACAGCACCCTTGTTGCGGAAGATAAACTGACGGAAGCAATCAGAGAAGAAAACAGTGCAAAACAGGAAACAGAGGCAAAACAGGAAACGGAAGAGCCACCTGTTTCCCTGCCGCAGGAAGAACCGAAACAGCCTGCGGAGAATCCCCCTGTCTCTACAGAACAACGCGCACCGGAACCGAGCGAGCCGGAACAACCTTCTCAGGAGACTATCCAGCAGACGGTGACTCCGGTGACGTATACGATCAAAAAAGGGGACACGCTTACTGCAATCAGCCTCAGGGTTTACGGTACGGATGCCAGGGTGAAAGATATCTGCGAACGGAACAATATTAAAAATCCCAACTCCATCCGCTACGGCCAAAAAATAATACTTCCTTAAATTCAAATTTGTGGTATAATGTGCGTACAGGGCAGAGCCAAACGTTTGAGAAAGCAGATGCCGAGCTTGCTCGAGTATCTGCTTTCTCAAACATTTGGCGAGCGAAGCGAGCGGGTAAGAACCAAGCTGCCCGCGCAGCTTGGTTCTTACCTGCTGTGCCCTGTATCTGACGTAGGAAGCGTCAGATGTTGTGTATCTGACGTAGGAAGCGTCAGATGCAGGGCATCTGACATCAGCGGCTGACCGATTTTCCTAAGAGGTAAAAAATGGCAGAAATACGAAATTATAACAGAGAGAAGCAAAAGCGTACACAGACTCAAAAGCGCGTACAGTCACCAAGGAGAGAGAAATCCACCGATGATTATCGGTCCAAGATCCGCAAACATCGTCTTAACGGTGCGCTGAAGATAGCGGCGGCAGTTCTTGCGGTGGGAATTCTGATCACACTGTTTGTGGTGCAATATAATAATCATATTTATACTTCCTACGATATCGTATCGTCCCGGGAAAGGCTGGTGTCGCAGAACTCTATGGATGTGAGACTTGGAAATACTGTTCTGACCTACAGTAAAGACGGTGCCCATTGTACGGATTCCAAAGGAAATGTGCTGTGGAATCAGACCTACGAGATTCAGGATATTTTGATAGATATTTGTCAGGATGTGGCTGTGATCGCTTCTTATAACGGAAGAGACGTGTATGTGGTAAGTGCAAAGGAAATTTTAGGAAGCTTTACTACTAATCTTCCAATCAGAAGTGTTTCAGCTTCCGCAGAGGGCAGAGTAGTGGTGGTCATGGCGGAAAACAGTGTGACATACTATAATACTTATTCGGCGCAAGGAGAATTGCTGTTTGAGGGCCAGGCCACCATGTCAGGCAGCGGTTATCCCATGTCTGTGAGTTTGTCTCCGGATGGTGAAATGATGCAGATTTCCTACATCTATCTGGATGCGGGAGTTCAGAAGACCAATGTGGTTTTTTATAATTTGGGTCCTGTTGGTGCTAACAGCACTGATTATATGGTCAGCGCTTATGAATATAAAGATGTGCTGATTCCATATGTTCGCTTTATGGATAACGGAACGGCCTTTGCGGTGGGCGACAATGTGCTGATGATATATAAGGGCAGTCAGAAACCGGTGCTGGAAGCAGAATTCAGATATGATGAAAAAGTAAAGGCTGTTTTTTATAATGAAGATTATGTGGGACTGATCTTTTATTCGGAAACGGGAACTTCTTTATATGAAATGAATGTATACAGTGCAGGTGGCACTTTGGTTGGAACTTACCATTTTGATATTGAGTATACAGATGTAATCTTTGTGAAAGATTCCTTCATCGTACATAATGATGCGGAATGCCTTATCATGACACTTGACAATGAAGAAAAGTACAGAGGATCGTTCAACAAGTCTGTGCGCCGGATGATCCCGCTGAAAACAGCATACAAATACATGCTTGTAACTCCCGATTCATTTGATACAATTAAGTTGAAATAAATACTGCATACACAGGAGGAATAATTATGAATATTATGGCTATTATAGTTCTGATCGTTTTAATCTGGAAGATTTCCCAGGGATATAAGAGAGGAATGGTTAAAGAGGTAATCTCGTTTGTTTCCCTGATCGTATTGTGCGCAGTTGCAGCGTTGGTTGTCAAAGGCCTGCAAAGTTACATGGAAAAGAAAATAATTGGAGTGGTAATCGCGGTTCTCCTTGTGTGTGTCGTGGGAATTGTACATCACTTACTCGGAATTGTCTTTTTCTCGGCAAAGATGGTGTCAAAACTCCCGGTGATCAGTTGGGTAGACAAATTGCTTGGAATGGTAGCCGGAGTGCTTGAGACGGTTGTGATTCTGTGGATGTTATATCTGATAATCATGAAAGCGGGTCTCGGAATGTTTGGACAGCAGATTTTGGAATATACAGCGGAGAATCCTGTTTTGTCGTGGATTTATGAGTACAATCTACTGGCAATGTGGGTAGAAGGAATACTCGGTAAAATTAATTTATAATTATGCTTGACAGATAAAAAAAACCGATGTTATAATGAAAATCCACCGTGAAAAGAAATATATTAATGGTGGAAAAAAGTTTTAAAAAGTTGTTGACAAAGCAAAAACTCTGTGATATTATAACAGAGTTGCTGCGCAAAACGACAGCGGCACAGTACCTTGACAAATAAACAGTAATGCAACCCTGAAAAATTCCAAGAAAGCTCAAACGAGCGAACTCTGGAAGAATTCAGAGAGATGCGAAGAAATCGTATCAAACAAGTGATGAGAAGAGATTCAAGTCACAACCCAAAAACAGTAAGTCCAGGATAGGATTGAAAGATCTTAAATGAACAAAAGCCAGATGAAACTGGCAGGCAAACTTTTAAACATGAGAGTTTGATCCTGGCTCAGGATGAACGCTGGCGGCGTGCCTAACACATGCAAGTCGAACGGACTTGACTTGAAACCTAGTGATAGTCAGGTTAGTGGCGGACGGGTGAGTAACGGGTGGGTAACCTGCCCTATACCGGGGGATAACACTTAGAAATAGGTGCT
>JAZNMF010000006.1:0-10268 GCA_045579545.1 Acetatifactor sp.
CAACACACCAACGGCAATAATAATCCAATAATCCGATGCAACAGATACCACATATTAACATTGTCAGTGATACCAATCAATGATGCACAAGATAATGGCAGAGATACCAACATACTACACAATGCCCAAGACAAACACATACCATTATATATGATATTATCACGCAACCATGTGCTCAAACCAAATAATATAGCACCTGCACAAAATAATGGCACAGCACACATAGCAGTAAGTGTACCTACAATAGAAGCAAAATCATGCATTAATGCTTCCATTTATTATTTCCTTCCTTTCTTGTTTTCTCCAGAAACAACAACTACAGTATTATTAACCGTTTCAGATACAGGCGGCTGCCAATCCTCCACTTCACTTAACGTCTTAATTAATTTATAAGTACAATAGGACTCACGTAATGCACGATCGTGCACAAAGGAATACATACCCAAAAACTTCATTTTTTTGATCTCTTTATCGGAGTCAAATTCGGGAGTATAACGCATGACAACCGTAAAACAGCCCAGATAAGTATGAGGAATACGGACTTCCGCAACCTGCTCTCTCCATGCCTTATTGACACGACCAAATTGCTGCATCGATAACATAAGCCTACGTCTCTGCTTGCGCGAAAAAGCTATCAACTGCAATAATTCAGGCGGGAAATTTGTTTTACCGGCTTGAAACCAAACATGAGCCTCATCAATGGCAAAAATTTGTCCGCACATAGGTCCATTTGGATTTTCCGCAGATAACAGATCACGCCAATGATTAATTTCTCCATTTTCCGTCTTAAGGCCATAATTAGTCATAACAATAGCTTTAGGATACTGCTTCTGCAATCGCAATATATCATATGTCATTGCAGCTGTCTTGCCTCCGCCCATGGGTGCACAATAAGCACAAATCCCGATAGGACGGAAAAAATCGGGCGGTTGAGTAAACAAATCAGCCATATATTGCTTAGGGAGATCCCATACTAATTGACGGAGCAATCCATGTCTCTTCTCACGCACCACACCTTCGCGACGCGGGAATGTTAGACCATCATGATAACGCATCCAACAATACCAGATAAAACACATTATACAAAATAATATAGCTACAATAGCAATCGGAACCAGAGCGATCTTAATTAACGACCATAATGCTCCCAAAACCGCAAAAAAAGCAGATAACATACCTTTTAACACTTTTCGGCCTCCTCTCCATCAGAAGAAGCAGGAGTGGCCAGATAGTGATACAAGGACTTACCCCAGATCCATGATAATGCAACAATCATAACAATTGTCATGACGTTATGCCCAAACAAAAAGGGCAAAAAGAAAACAAAACCAGAAACAAGCATCAAAAACAACAACCCTGCTATTATATAAGCTATCTTACGATTATGGAAATTACCAACCTTAAGATACAGCAGGGAAAATAATACTGTAAGCAGGAGAGATCCCCCTAAAACATAAAGGGAAATGCCATGCAAAAAAGCAACAAAATTAAAAATAAAAATCATAAAATACCTCCTTAAAAAATTAATAGAATGGGATAAGAGAAGCCAATATCCGCAAACACGACATTATAAATCGGAAAAGGTAGAGTAAGAATATAATCCCAACAATCGCTAACACTGTCCCCATCGGAAAAAAGTAACAGACAACCCGAACAAAATCGCCAAAACTAAAGATAGCATCTGATGTATCAGCTAACGACGCAAATGCCGGTATGGATACATCGGGCAATTTGCCCAACAGGAAAGATAAGGGGGCCAAAAATATATTGATTAGAAATTCTGTGATCACTTATTTTTTCCCCCCTCTCTGAGACTTATTGTATCTCTCGACCGTCCTCCGATTATTAATAGAGCGGGCCTGTCGGCTTAGACGTTGATCCTCGCTATTGTACTGGAGATAATCAACCCCAAAATCAACAGCAGCACCGGCACCAGAAATAATATTAGGCATTGCCATGAGGGTCCGCCAGTAAAAAAGCAGCCACAATATGATAGATATAATCTTATTGCACATATCCCGGTAAGGAGCATACCAGGAAAAATCAAGGACAACATCAACATGCTGATTTTTGCCGCCAAAATTATAGTCAACGGGAAAGGCTATAACAGGATCAGCCGCAAAAGTCTGCATCTCCAGTGATGAGACAAAACTCTTACACTCGGTAACAATCTGACCGACCCAACCTAACTTGTCGGTTAGGACAGAAAATTTACCTGAAAAAAAATCATCAGACGGGACAAACAAACTAATCAATAGATCTTTTAGGCCCGATATAATATTTTCCGCAAGGTTCGCAATCCCGCCGAAAATGCCAGACAAGGAATCAATAATAGAAGACAATAAGGTAGAAGTGCTATCGTTTCCGTCAGAACCCCCCGCATCACCGCCTGTGTCGGGATCATCGCCCGGAGGATCGACGGGGGTGCCAGAAAAAAACTCTCGCCGGTATCACCGTTAACGATAGGTACTGATGATAAGACACATTGCGATTGGATGTCCGCTACAACAGCGGCAAAAGAATCATGTATCGTATGATCAACACCTATTAATGTTGCCTCCTCGGCTATTATGGCACTACTAATCCGGTCAATGTCATTGTACAGAAATTGGATGTCGCCATTAGAATCAGCATACAAACGAGAGTAATCCCATGTTATATTGTTGCCATCGGAATCTTGGCAGGTCACGTCAATGGCATATTGGCCATTATAGCCTGACTGGCGCTGTGTAAATACCATATGTGAATCAACTGGGTAATAATAGATATACCAGAAGCCCAACTGACCCTCTTGTGTACCATTAGCCTCATACATCCTGATAACCGTAACATTGGTATAGCCATCCGTTATCTGATCATAATGTCGGTTAGCATATGCCACGTTATGATAATAGATATTGCTATAATCATCACCCAAGAACTCTATATTAGCCTCATCGCCAGCATCGAGATGATAGTTAAGACTTGCGGTCGCTATACCATAATCATCATCAATCCCAGCAGCATAAGCAGGGATAACCGAAGTAACCATTATCGATATCGCAGCTATAATCGGCAATATTAGCTTTTTTATTTTTTTCATTTTTTTCTCCTTTCTTCATTTTTTTTAAGAGAAAAGGCGCAGCATACGCTACGCCTTTTTTACGAGCACTTTAATGCTTTAAAGCGATTAAGCGCTATGCAGAATTCCGGACAGGAATCCAATTCCCTTACGGATGGCTGCGAAAGTGATCATGACCGGGATGCACACAGGTAACAAGGCGATCACTTCCTTCAGGACGCCGTCCAAAGATACATTACCGTCCTGGATAGCAGATGCTACATAAGTTGTTGCAGTAGTTTCCATATTTTTTCTCCTTTCCCCTCTAATTTTTTTCGGAAAAAAATTAGAAGAATAATCTCAAAAATCTATAGATATAGTGACACATTATAATTATCACCATAACTAACAATAAGCCAACGCCATATACCTCATTATCGTGCATAGATGTGAGGAGAGCGTTTTGATCGGAAACCAGCGTATTCTGCTCCAAAATCAATTCATTTTGATCAGCGATCAGAGCCTCAAGCTGATCAAAATGCTCTGAGTAATCGGGGATGTCAATCTGGCAAGATTCCGCAGTTTCGGCGGCTGCGGCACTCCCACTGGGAGCCCCCGCATCTCCGCCGGAAACTGTTGATCCAGGGTCAGAAAAGAGTACGTCATCATACATATACCTTAACCTCCGTGATGGGTGATGTTATCGGGGCAATAGATAACAGATGTATAGACGCAGGGTTAGTCGTTATGCATAATGTGTAATGCTTGCTGCGATCCATATTATTAACATAATCCACCAGATATCCGTTAAGTACCTTGACGCTCCGCGTATGATGCCCAGCATCTACATCTTGATATCGCAACAGCAATACGGGAGGACCATCACCAGTTATCATCATTTGGGTGCCTATTATACGCACCGGGGTAACAACTCTATAACTCACTATCAGATCACCTCGATATCACACAGGACTATACCGTCAGGACGATACTCTTTTTTACCGCCTGTCTCGCGCGCCTTGTTATTGTAGACATCCAATGTCACACGATACGTAACAGCACGTAAGCCATGCTCTTGGATCTGGCCATCGATGTAATCAGCAATAGCAGGATCCCAGCAGGTCGCAAAGTAAGTCTTCTCGGTCATCGTGTCGTACAGACCTACAGACCAGATGGACTTATCACCAGCTTTACGCTCTTGCAAATAACATACGTTAACGGGATTTTTCGACAAAAATTTCATGTTTTTTTTCCTCCTTGAAAATAAAATAATAGGTTGCAAAAGGTTTTCTTCCTTTTCTATAATTAATATGAGAGAAAAAATTTTCAAAATGGAAAAAACGCAAAAAAAAGAAAAGACCGGATTGAGTCCGGCCTTTCCAAAGGAAGTTATCTTTTGTTAAATACCCACCGCAGGAGGAATTTTTATAGCGCCTTTTGTAGGCGCATCCCAGCACTCTTGATATCTCTCAGCTGTTATATATATTATATCACATTTGGCATTCTGTTTCAACCTTTTCTTCATTTTTTCTCCTTTTTTCTTCCACACTTTTTTCGATCATGTCTAACAGGGTCTGCATGTCACCGTTTACAATCTCCCGGATCAGCTGCCCAATCAAAATCATGGTTGATTGGGCATGTCGTCGGACATCGATACCTACGTTGTGATAACCAACTGACAGCACATAGGCAAGGTCCATGATATGGGTAAGCTGGCAGTTGATCTGATGGCATGTATCATACATGTGGACCAGTGTATTGTCATTACAATTTCCGCTTATCAACTAACGCCTCCATTTCTGCTACACAATCACGCAGCAAATTGTGCAAGATTACAATAAGGCAGCTGTAATAATGTTCATCAGCAGCGGGATCTGCGTCCGCAGTGTACAGTTGCATAGCTTTTACTAAGGCTTCTATTTGCAACAATTGCGCGGTCAAATCATCCTCTTTGGCTCGCATATTAACAACATAGCCTATTTCGTGATTCCAAAGTTCGGAAAATACCGACTCTTCGATTTTGCCTTTTTCCCAAACATTTAATAACACCTTGTAGCCACCGTAATCGTATCCGATCTTGTATAACCAATCCCTAACGCTCCAATTAGCCATCATATTTATCCTCCATTAATAAGATTATCGATAATAATCTAATCATTGCATCTTGCAGGATATCGCTCCAATCAAATAGAGACTGACGACGATCAGCGTCAGTCTCCCCATCAGATGCAACGAGCAAAAATCCATTAATCAGGTGCAGCGTATACAACACATCATACAGATCCTGGATATACATCTACACCTACCCATTCTGGATCTCCGTCCATCTCATCACATATAGTCGGCTCGCCATTTGCAACACGATCCTGTTCCAATCCCGCAAGCTCATCGGACAGCTTACACATCGCCGCAAATACCTTATCAACCTGCTCTTTGCGGGTTAATTCTTTTTCTTCCCTCTGTTTCTCCGGTGCAGGACCGGATGCGTCTAAGATATTAATTGTTACGTTCATTTTTTTGATCCTCCATTTTTCTTGAGTTAATAGTTACGCTATTAATATGACAGGAATTAGGGTCGGAAAAAATAAAATCAGCGCAAATAGTGAGATGCAAAAATCTCGATACGATTATGCCCGAGAGCCTGAGATACAATTAACATAGCTTTTTTGTCCAATCGCACACCACGTTGATCTTTGCGGGGGATATATACGTCACTCTGTATATTTTTTTTTATCCCAGCATGATACTTGTCATATGGAATCTGATCAATAGGGCGGGCATGCATATTGTACAAGGCAGTAGCATATTGGGCGCGATACCCATGTATATCAGCATTAGTATTAACTTTGGGCCATACTTTTCCGGAGCCAGCAGCAGTCATCCTGGCTACCACAAGATCGATATTATTAATGATAGGCGCGTAACGCTCCTTTCCACCCTTAGAACCAGCATGTACATATATATATGGCTTGTCATCAATATATACCAGACTATCTCCGCGCAATGACTCTAACTCATTCCTGCGGAGCCCTGTGGACAGACAAAAATCAACCAATTCGCGGTTCCTGTCCTCATTAAAATTACGGTCACGGACCGCATCACCGCGCGACCGGGAAATATCAGAACGATTACGCTGTTTAACCGATACATAATCATCAGCGGTATCACCATACAACTTGGAGAGAGTAGCCACCTCCAATTTAAGGGTATATGCAGACAGATCCGAGCGAGACTGCAACCACTCATCTGCATATTGGCGGCATTCTACCAGATTTTTACACCCATATCTATCTTTACAATATGCTGCAAAATAATTTGCGTGTTTTACATAGGAATGCCATGTTGACCAGCTGTATATCCTATCCTTATCTGCACCTGTTTTTTTATCCTCGTGACGGCTTCTGCCTATTGCCAATTTACTGTCCAATGTCTGCTTAATTTGGTACACTAATGTTTTCTTTTTATAACCCATTTTTTAATCTCCTTTCATTTTTTTCAAAAGGTTAAAGCCAAGCAACAAACTTTTACGGGATGATTCCCAGAGGTTATGCTCCCTCTTTTTTTCGACAGCGTGATTTCGACCAAACCACCAAACATATTAGATTAATTACGCCATTTCCCCGGCCAAAGGGCTATCTTTTCCTCAACTACCGGCCGTCAGTGCGGTAGGTCATCCTATAGATGACTATTCTCCATTTTGTCTTTCTTTTTATATAATCAATATGAGAGAAAAGTACATCGTTAAAAACTAAAAAAGCCTAAAAATCCGTTTACTCGTTGATTTGTATCACGAGTAACCTGATTTTTCGCACAAAAAAAATAAATCGGGGACATCCGATTTATGGCACTTGCACAGGTACTCCTTTCCTGTTATAATTGTTAAAAGTAATCAAAGGTAATCAACATCGATTCCCCAAAATGCTTGTATTTACGGGATTTTTTCCCCTTGGATAGCGAGTTCGAATCCCGCCACTCCGATGCTGTAGATTCGTCAAAATCCTTTAAAATCAAGGGTTTTGACGATTCTTTTTTTTACCTCCCCATACGAGGTAATCAATTAGGTAATCACGCTGTGAAAATACGATTAATGATTTCGGCTTTTTTGTCGCGTGATTTGATGTCACGATGATAATATTTTTCCGTCGTATCAATAGTTGTGTGTCCCATCTGACCAGTTATCATCTTTTTATCTGCGTTATTGTCCAGCAAGATACTCCCGTACGTTTTACGACCTTTATGGGGAGATTTTTGGATAATTCCAAGTTTTTTACAATTCCTTTCCTGCCGACGACGCAGAGAATTTGTCGTCATTCGTTTTCCGGTCTTAGGACTGTTAAAAACATAATCATCACCAGATCCACCACACATAAGCCAACGCACCAACCAAATATATTCGCGAGGCACAATAACCGGCCTATTACCAGCGTGTGTTTTTGCATCATCACGAACAGCATAGACATATTCTCCACTACAATCTTTATATCGGGTTTCCGTTTTGCATACCCAGATTACAGCACACGTATCGTATATCTTAAGATCATTATAAGTTAAAGATACTACCTCTCCATTACGGAGACCAGATATCAAGATAAGCAATAGAGCAGCATTCCAGATATCCATATTTTCAGCAAGATATTCTTTGTACCGTGCATATTCAGATTCCGAAAATGCATCTTCTGTTTCCGATTTTCTTTTTTTGGAAAATACTTTGTCCCCGAGAAGTAACATATTAAGCACATCTTCTTGTATATGATAATCTACATATTTACGACGATAAGCAATAGTGAAAAGATCACGTAACATAGTTTTAAACCCAGAAAAAGCCTTGTGTGAAATTTCCATCTCTGCAAACAAAGACTCTATATATTCGCACAGATAATCTGCACTAATATATCTAACCTTTCGGTATGCAATTTTTCCCAAGAACCGATTAAAATCCTGCTGATACCGCAAATGCGAAGCCTGTGATATATTTTTAGACGCAAGACGCCGATCATTATATTCTGTAAACAATTCTAATAACGTTGGATCATCTTCCAGGCGCAAATAAAATTTAACCAAATCTTCTTCCACATCTTCCAATTTTTTGTGTCTAATCATTTTTCGTTCACCATCTTTTACATACGTCCGCCAGTACCCATCCGGTCCTAACGTTATTTTGTATGGGTGTCCATCTAATATTTGTTTTCTCCT
Source organism: Acetatifactor sp. (assembly GCA_045579545.1). Lineage (GTDB taxonomy): Bacteria > Bacillota > Clostridia > Lachnospirales > Lachnospiraceae > Acetatifactor. The sequence continues at coordinate 8,234 of JAZNMF010000006.1, forward strand.
CTTCATTTCATATTTTTCCTGTACAAGTGCCGTATCAAGCATACCATTTTCCACAGCAAATTTCAACATTTCCATCTGATCCATAAGTCAGACCTCCTTTTTTCGATCTGACTGGAATATGAGAGATTCCGACATACATGGAAAACGTGCGCATAAAAAACGATCCACTTTTGGACCACTTTTTATCGAACATTTGTTTGTAAATAAGCAAATTACTAACAACTCCCCCCGCACAAGCCCATCGCGGGGGAGTTGTAATAAAAAATAAGCAAAATAAGCAACGAGAAATAATAAGTTATATAATAAGATCAGGAAAATGGAAGAGCAAAAGACTTACCGACACCAGAAAACTGAGCCAAGATAGCAGCCTCATCTACATCATAATCAGTAAGCATACTAACGATCGACTTATGCTTGTCAACAATAATCTGTACAGACTGCACCAATATACGATTAGCAAGATCCTTGTTACCCTTACAGGCCGCATATATCTCTTTGGCGCGATACTCTATCTGCCGATAAGACTCGTAATCATCATAACGACAACTCGGGTCAGAAAAGCCACGACTATACATATAATCATAATAATAACCATCGGGAGACAGAGAAATGAGGCACGGAAAACGACCATAACTCTGTTTTTTATCTTCGACTTGATGACGGTCACCATTACGATCAATATATTCCCCGCACAATCCATCCAAAAAATCAGAACACGGCTGTACACTATTAACTATATTAATTACATTACATAGATTAATTGACCCATACTTAATATTTTGGCGCTGCCCTGTAGGGTGCGAATCAAAAACGTTAAAAACATTATTACGACTACCTAACTCTTGGATCAGATCATATGCGCGACGATCATGCCATATAACAATCGGCTGCCCGTCGTAACCCTCAAATGTAGCATTTTCAGCTCCCACTTCGAAAAATATTTCCCGATCAGTAAGATCGGGGTAAAGAGCACGGGCTATAGTCTTAGACATAGCACCTTTACCTTGACGCCCCTCGCCTGATATATAATAGTTGATGCGATAATCTGGGGGAGCCATGGATGCGATATATCGCAATCTTGCGTCGCAAAGTTTTTTGTAATTTTTTAAATACAAAGCTTTATTTTCACACTCACACTGTCGCAAAGTCTTCCCATCGTAAAACACGTCCCAGATCATACGCTCAGACGGGCTAAGATCACCGCCATATTTAAGGCGATTAGCCTTACGTTTTTCCAGCTCTCCACGCCAGTCATAATTAGCGCGGATCTCATCATCCTGATATAACGCCTTACCAAGAGACTGTTGATACTCACTCTCATGTGTGTCATATTCCGCGCTATCCAACATACCATCCATACCGCCACTGATGATGCGGAAAAAATTAGAGGCTATACCAAAAAACTGAGATAACTCTTCAACACTCTTCTGATTGTTTTTAAAAAACACCGAAAAATGCAAATGTACGGGCTTAATGCCTCCCTCTACATAACGCGGATTAGTCTTGTCCGCTTTGGTCCATGGATCACGATTATGGATAACCCAATGATACCACTGGATGCTACGATGATACTTATTAATATACTCCTCGACTTTATCTGTTGTCACAAGAGTCTCACCGGTATCAGGATGCACAAGATCAGATACCAACTCCCAAGCATAACTTTTTAATACTTTCTTTTCTTTTTCAGCCATTTTAATTTCCTCCTTGATTCATGGATTTCAAAAAATTCTTCCTTATACCTTAAATATGTCAGATATTTTTTGCGTTTTGCCCATTCGGGGGAGGAGACAAAAAAGAGCCGGATTACTCCGACTCTTCCTCAGATTTTTCTGCTTCAGATTTTTCTATTTTCCATCTACATATATTACGTAATGCAACGCCAGAAAAATAGCAACACACCAACGGCAATAATAATCCAATAATCCGATGCAACAGATACCACATATTAACATTGTCAGTGATACCAATCAATGATGCACAAGATAATGGCAGAGATACCAACATACTACACAATGCCCAAGACAAACACATA
>JAZNMF010000007.1:0-7462 GCA_045579545.1 Acetatifactor sp.
TTCATACAGGTCACTCTCGGGAACGTACAGGTTGGCATCTGCCACATATCCGCAGGGAGCATTGGAAAGCTCCACAAAAATATTATGTTTGAATTTGGACTCTGCCTTAAAGCGAAGGCCGTAATTTACAAAAATTTCGCCGGGTACAAAACCAAAGCACAAATCACCCACACTCATAGCCTGAATATAGGCATCGAAGCTTGGGGGCATATGATACATCTGGTATGCAAGCAGGTTGCCGGCATAAGTCCCATAAAGGCCTTTTTCCAGAAATTCTTTGATATCTTCATCGCTGACTTCACGCCTGTTCAGTGTAATTTTTTCTTTGATGCACTTGACATCACCGTCAACTTCCGCCAGTGCGGAGGCGGGAGTATTCAGGATGCTTTCGGCAAGGGCTTTGCCCAAAACCCGGTGATAAAGCTTTGTGTTTTCCCAGTTTACGTCAACGGACGGATCGAGATCATTGATGTCTCCGCAGGAGCCCAACAGGAAAAGGCTGACAAAATCAGACCCGTAAGCCTCTTTCAGCTTCTGGGAGATGACACTGGGATAGTCGCCGGAAAAGCCTTTGGTTTTCACAATGCCAAGATTGTCCGGGTGTAGGGCGTAATTTACAATAGCGCCGATCTTTTTGCCGTCTGCTTCCACCATAATAAAGGACAGGTCGGGATCCACACCGTTCAGATCCCTGACAATATCTTTTCTTCCGCAACCGTGGGTGATGTACCTGCCGTTTTCCAGCAGATGGGTGCGGTTGTAGCACAGTCCTTCTACGGCATTTTTGCCAAAATAGAGTTTTGCTTCTGCCATGTTGCGGTAGGCCATGATGCCGGCATCGGCAATACGGCGAAAGGTGATGTTTGTATAGGCCTCGTCTCTTCTGACGTTAGCCTGAGGGAGATCCACCACAGGACCGCCCGTGTGACAGTGATCTACGGAAACGGAAATATTTTCAGCACTGACGCCGGTAAACTTCGCAATCCGTTGCGTAATGATATCATGGGCATCATCAGGGAACATACAGGAATCAAAGCAGACTATGATGACCGTATTGTCACCGTTCTGAATGGAAACTGCTTTCGCATACAGCTTTTCGTAGATTGTCATGCCCCGACGGTCCTCGTAATAGCCGGGCATAAAACTGTCCAAAGGGGGAGTGATATCACATTCATAAAAACCGATCTTCATAGGAAACCTCCTCGTATCTCTGTTGTCAAAAGTTTACCGTTTTTATAGATTAAATTATAGATAATTTTATTGAAAAATCAAGCAATATTTTGCATCTGTATGGACAAAGATTACTGTCTTTATGGACCATAGAAGACGTTAATAGAATGTGATAATATATAAATGTGTATGATTTCTTTGATAAGAGGGAAATCCTTCGGGACATGAAAAAATAAATATTGTGTGGTTGTGTTTAGAGGAAAATTTACTGAATCTTATGTGACGTTAATAGCAACAGTAATCAAGTAATCAAGAATGAATAATTGAGTGAACAGGAGGTGACAGGATGTTAGCTGTCATTAATGCAGAACTGGTGTTGCGTGATCACTTGGTGCCTGAAGCTTATATACTGACAGAAGGAGGGATTATTCAGGAGTACGGCAGTATGAAAGATTTTTGCCCGGCAATGGACTGGGAAATCCTGGATACAGAAGGTGCATATGTGGGGCCGGGATTGATAGATATGCATTTGCACGCTGGCGGAGATTTTTGGTTTTATGATGAGCCGGTAAAGGCTGCAGAGTATATATTGAAGCACGGTTCGACCACGGTGCTCCCTACGTTGTATTTCAATATGAACCGGGAGGAATTGGTTATTGCGAAGATGCAGGAAGCTATGAAGCAGCCGGGAGGCAAAAGCATTGGTGGTTTTTATATGGAGGCACCATATATGAATCCTTGTTATGGAGCCGACCGTGAGAGCATTCCCAGGAGCGGTGAGATCAGGCAGGAAGAATATATGGATGTACTGAAACAGGCAGGTACGGATGTGCGTGTCTGCGTGGTGGCGCCGGTACTATTGTAAAATATCCGGAGTGCAGAGGAGTATGCGTGGATGAGACCGTGGATTATAACCGGGAGATTTATGCAGAAATGATCTGTGACAGCCGGGGCATTTATGTCAATCCCTATATGCAGAGACTGATTCGACGGATCAAGGGTGATGACAGATTGATCCTGATTTCAGATGCCTGCTGTGATGAGGCGCCAGAGAGATATGAGGACGTAACGGATCTGTGTTTCGATTATAGTGGAGAGATCTCGGGGGCCAAGTTGACTCTTGAGGTTGCTTGCCGCAATATGATGAAGCATACCGGTGCGTCCATTGTAGATGTGTTCCGTTTTGCGTCTGCCAATCCTGCAAGAGTCCTTGGTTTTAAAGACAGAGGTGAAATTCGTAAGGGGCTTAAGGCAGATTTGATTGTAACAGATCATAAAATGAACGTGAAGCATGTGATAATAAGTGGAAAACCTATTAAAACTGACGGATAATATTTTGCGAAAGAAATGAAGTAAAAGTAATGCATTACTCTGATGATAAGAAGGGATTGCCGCCAATGCGGCAGAAAGTGAGGAAAACATGAAAAGACCGCAGGTCAGTGAACTTTCTCTGAGAGAGAAAGTCGCCCAGATTCTGATGATCAAGCAGGGCTCTTTGCTTGAAAGAATCGAGGGCGAAGAAGTAAGATCCAACGAAGAATTAGCCGAAATTATGGAGAAATACCAATTCGGCAGCCTGTACTCTTATGGCAACATCTCTATGAAAGATTTCAATATGGCTTCCTTTACCTTTGGTGTAAAGCAAAAGCCTGAAGAAAATCTGGAATTTATTGAAGTGTTCAAAAAGCATGTGCGTATTCCCGTTCTGATCGCAAGAGACTGTGAAACCGGAAGCGGTGACTCCTTTGAGGGCGGCACCAGGACACCTACTAACTTGTCTATCTGTGCGGCAAATGATGACAAGCTGACCTACCAGCTGGGTGCCTGCATCGGCGCTGAGATGAAGGCTGGCGGTGTCAACTGGAGCTGGACCCCTGTGGTTGATCTGTGGAACCGCTTTGGTTGGGCAGACGGTGCCCGTTCTTTTTCTGACGATATTGAAAAAGTATCCAGACATGGTGCGGCTCTTGTCAAAGGCTTCCAGAGCGTTGGCATGGCAGCCGGTGCCAAACATTTCCCTGGCGGCTTTACCTATGATCCCAGAGACAGTCACGTGGCTCCGACTGTGATCGACGTCACTCTCGAGGAGTGGTGGGAGCATCAGGCGCCCTCTTTCCAGGCTGCCATTGATGCCGGTGTTTTGGGTATCATGGGCGACCATGCTGCATTCCCTGCAGCTGATGACGAGGTGGTCAACGGAAGATATATCCCCTGTACCTGTTCCAAGAAGGTGCTTACCGATATTCTGCGTAATCAGATGGGCTTTAAGGGTGTTATGATCACTGACGGTATCAACATGACCTCTCTGGCGGCACAGTTCCCCCGTGAGGAAATGCTCGTTCGCGCCATTGAGGCCGGTAACGATATGATCTGCGGTGCTATTTTGGAGGACTTTGATACACTTTACAATGCCATAGAGGCCGGAAAGCTTTCCATGGAGAGAGTGGACGAGGCCTGTGAGCGCGTTCTCACCCTGAAGGAGCGGGTTGGCCTGTTTGAGGAAAACCGTCAGCTGCCCAAGCTGGAGGATATCACACCTAAGACGAAGGAAGTCTGCAAACAGATTGTAGACAAATCCGTCACATTGGTACGGGATCACAACCACATCATCCCTTTGAACAAGGAGAAGATCAAGAAAGTCCTTCTGATCATCAGTACCCATGCGCCTCAGCCCGAAAAGCTGATCGAGCCCATGGTAAGAGCTCTGGAAGCACAGGGATTTGAGGTCGAGGTATCCGTGGATCTGGACAGTGCCGACCGTCTCAAGATTTACGCAGACAGTAAAGATCTGATCCTCTATGTGGGCTATGTGGCTCCTCACATCCCCAAGGGAATGCCTTCTCTGTACGGTGAAAAGATGGCCACCTATCACAGTGCCTTCTCCTTCGGTGCAGAAAAGTCCGTATGTGTATCCATGGGTAACCCTCTCATGGGTAACAATGCCATGGCCGGCGGAAATACATACTTCAATATTTACAGTCCCAGTGAAGCAAGCCAGGAGGCTTTTGTCAAGGTTCTCGTTGGTGAGATTCCTTATTCTACAGAGTCCCCTGTTGACGTAACCATGAAGCGCAGGATCATTTACGGCTAAAAAACTTGGCCATTTGTTTTTATAAACGATCAGATAATAGTCAGGCGCGGATATATATTTTTAATAAATAGCGTATTAAGGACGTAAAATATTAGTTACAAATTAATAATTAAGTATCAGTTGTTGTAATTATAGCAGCGAAGGATGATGGGATGAAAGCAAAGAATATTATTTTTACGTTGCTTGCGGCATATGCAATTTGTTGCGGGATGATGTTGCGAGAAGTGGTACTGGTTAGGAACATTAATTCACATACACACCACGTGGAAATGCCTGACAATTATGTGACCGGGCAACTTTAGGCTGAAACAGTCAGTCTCTATCGTGGCAATGCCATGGACGGAGAGCGGTTCGCGGTGGATGGCATGTTTCCCGGGGACAGCTTCAGCTACGCCTATGATGTGGATGTCTCGTTTAAGAACTCCGTCACGGTGAGCATGAAGATCAGTGTCCGGGATGGCTATGAGAAGCTGGCCGAAGTGCTGAAGTTTAAGGTTGAGAACCTTGCCCACAGTTCAACACTCTATGACGGCACCGCCAAAGAGCTTCCCGCTAAGTGGGATAAGGTGTTGGTGACCACGGTGGCTGACGGCGAGACCGTCCGCACTACATACAGCATCACTGCTTATCTGGACAAGAGCGTTGGCAACGATTACCAGAACCTGCCGCTGGTGGCAGATTTCACCTGGGAAGTTGCAGACTATGAGCCCCTTGGCATCGGGGAAGAGAAGGAACTGAAGGTTCTGATCCACATGCCGGAGGAATGCGGCAATGAGGCACAGTCACAGGCTGTGACTTTTGACATGAATGTGGATGCGGTACAGAGTGTCAACAATCCCGACAAAGAACTTTAAAAGGAGGTAACTGTATATGAGTAATAAGAAAAAACTGTTTTCCTCCTTACATATGATCGTGATCTGCGTGGTACTGCTCTTAGGAGTGACCTGGGCGTGGTTCAGTGAGAGGATCGAGGTGCCGGGAGGAACCATCAGTGCATCGAACTATAACGCAAGAGTAACAGTCAGCGGCGCTGATGCCAATGGAGTGCAGGTGCAGAATAATGCTGACAGAAGCATTACGGTTACGGGCATGACGCCGGGCACGGTGTATGATATCAAGATCGTGGCTGAGGGCACGGCGCCGGAAGGGCATTGCAACATTTCCGCAGCAGAAGGAAGCGTGGTACGCCACACGGGGATGTTACGGACAGCTACGGAAAATAGTCCTGCCACGGAGTTGGTGTTTACAGTGATGTTCCCTGAGGGGGCCACGGACACGGATGTGGTGATCACTCCCAATTGGGGCAGTTACCGTGATGTTTCCCGTATGAGTGTGGAAGTGACAAACGGAGATATCGTGATCACAGGCGGTGACGCTCCTGCAGTGGCAGTAACCGAAGAACTGAAAGAAGTAACCGGTAATAATTGAAAATACTAACCCCCCAGCCATGCTGGGAAGAATAGTGTAAGCAGCGGCGGTAAGGATATAATTGAAAGCCTCCTATGATACAATGAGAATGGTGTCGCAAGCCAAACTCAAAGAATAGGAGGCGGTCCAAATGGACAGTAAAAGTTTATCACATACCAAGTGGAAATGCCAGTACCATATTGTTTTTATTCCAAAATATTGAAAAAAGCAGTTATATGGAAGGCTGAAAGAAGATGTTCGAGAAATAATAGCAACACTTTGCAGATATAAAGATGTTGAAATTGTTGAGGGAGCGGTATGCCCAGATCATGTGCATATATGTGTATGTATTCCGCCCAAATTAAGTGTTTCGAGTTTCATGGGATATTTAAAAGGGAAAAGTACGTTGATGATATTATGACAGGCATCCAGAATTGCAAAGTAAGTGGAATAAAGCATTTGGGGCAAGAGGCTACTATGTCGCAACAGTTGACAATATCACAGAGACTGCAATTAAGAAGTATATACAAGAGCAATCAGAAGAATCAAGGAAAGAAGATAGTGAGGGAGCCTCTTTTTAGAGGCTGCCCGTAACAGTGCTTGCGATACCCGCCTTTCAGGCGTGTATGTAAGATAGCCCTTATGAGGGCTAAAAGCAAACCACCACTTGAAGTGGTGGTTGATGACTTAATATTTCCCAAGATGTTGATGGCGTGAGTCCATTAATATAATAAATTAGTAAAAAGGAGGAGAAAGATGAAATCAAGAAGAACTAAGAAAACATTGATTTCCAGTATGGTATCGTTAGTACTGTGTCTGGCAATGCTCGTGGGTTCAACCTTGGCATGGTTTACCGATACCATCAACGTTACGGCTGATCTGAATTTCGGATCGCTCAATGTCGCCTTACAGAAGTATATCGACGGCGAGTACAAGAATGTGGGAACCAAGGACAACGACGCCAACTATGGATCTACCGATCCGGTATTTGGCGGAACTAACTGGACTCCCAATCAGACAGAGGTGTATTATCTGGCAGTAAGTAATGAAGGAAGTATTGCCTTCAATTACGATATGCAGATTAAACTGGAAGGTGACATGGCAGGTGCACTTTCTTATGCGATCATCGATGGCTTACAGGGAGGCACTCCCGATGCAGCAGATATGGATCTGGCGGCATCAGGTAAGAAATGGGATCAGATCGTTGCAGCCGCAGGCGGACAGACCGGCCTTGTGGAAGAGGGCGAACTGCGGGCAGCACCCAATGGCCACCTGGAAGCCAATGCAGCAGATTACTTTGCACTGGTATTACATATGGACGAGAACGCAGGCAATGAGTATCAGGGAACCTACTTTAACGCTGATATCGTAGTCAATGCACGTCAGGTATCTTATGTGGAACCGCAACCTGAAGCGGAGGATCCTTTCGCAGAGTATACTTTGCTGAAGGCTTATGACTTTGAGGAAGAGAACTTTACCTTTGATACGTGGAATTCTGCAAATGTGTATACCGGCGTACTTCCCGCCAAGGGAACTCCCGGAACCGTTACGCTGGAGACCGATGGTACAAATCATTATACCAAGATTGAAAGAATCTACACGGATGAAAACAGACCTACTGCTTTCACCAGTGAAAACAGAATCCGTGTTTACGGAATCAAGGATGTGGTTGCCGGTCAGAATGTAGTATTGTACTCCTTTGATATCAAGCAGTTTGAAGCAGGAGCACCGATGATGACTTCATTCTCCATGAAGCTTGTGGGAGATAAGATTTTGTATGCAACTTCTAACAAT
>JAZNMF010000008.1:0-27245 GCA_045579545.1 Acetatifactor sp.
GTCTGAATTACGCAAATTCTAAAGGAATCCCCGTAGTGATCATGGAACCGTTAAGAGGTGGAAGGTTAGTCAGCAAATTGCCGGAGGAGGCAAAGAGAATATTTGCGGAGTATCCTGTTCAGAAGACCCCGGCGGAATGGGCTTTTTGCTGGCTTTGGAATCAACCGGAAGTAACTGTTGTATTATCCGGGATGAACAGTAACGAAATGATAACGGAAAACAGTAACGCCGCTTCTGCTGTAGAGGTTGGTTGCATGGGAAAGGCTGAGGATGAAATGTTAAGCGCCGTTGTCAAAGCGATTAATTCCAAAATGAAAGTCGGTTGTACCGGTTGCGGATATTGTATGCCTTGCCCCAAAGGAGTAGATATTCCCGGTACCTTTGCGGCGTATAACAGACGTTATTCGGAAGGTAAGTTTTCAGCATTGAAGGAATATGTACAGTGCACCGCACTAAGGAAAAATGCTGCCTGTGCTTCTAATTGTGTGGGCTGCGGCAAGTGCGAGAAACATTGCCCGCAGGGGATCCCCATAAGAGAAAGGCTGAAGGAAGCAAAAAAGGAATTGGAAGTGCCTATCTTTAAAATAGCCTTTAAATTAGCAAAGAAATTTACAAACTTTTAAGAGGCGGAAAACGTCGATCCAGGCTATGCTGATAAAAAAGGAGTGAGTATTATGAATGTTTTTGTCATTCATTCCGGTGCTGACTACGAGGCAACGAACAGAGTCATTTCATCATTGAAGCAAAAAGTGTATTCGTTGAACACTTTGATCTTGAAAAACGGAACTTGTTTTTGGAAAATTGATGCATCCAAAAAGATCAAAAAGTCTCAAATGGTGCTCTTTGTGGTTGGAGAGAACTCCCACAAGAGCCCTTATATTGGGTGGGAAATCAAAGAAGCGATCAGAAACAAAAAGCCGATTTTAAGCTTTTTTACAGACATCGGAGGATTTGGTCAGCCGGCGCCAAAACGTCAACAGTTTTTATATTTCAATCAGTTCCGCATTGGTGGCAATCATGGGAGTCCTGTTTGCTGCGGAGTTCGGGCAAAAGGCGAAATTGATCATTGGATTTGTATTCTGCATAATAGGCATCATATTATCGATTTCCTGGTCGAAAACCTTGTCCTGTTACGGGAATCTGAACAGTTCCAAAATGAAAATCATTTCAAACATAGAAAAGAAACTGCCATTATCCTTGTTTGATGCGGAATGGGCAGCCTTATCAGATAAGCTGAACAAGAAAAAATATGTATCGTTTACGGAGAGCGAACAGGTAATCCCCCGTTTATTTTGTTTTGTATATTTCTTTGTGATGGTATTTATCGTAATTTCTTATTTCTTATAATGTTTCCCGCTTTTGAGCGTTACAACAAAGGCAGATCTGAATAACATAGCAGCGTGAGTGATTAAACCGCCCCTTTCAGAGGAGCGGTTTTTGGCCGCTGATCCCTATGTCTCCTGCGGACTAAAAAGGTTTTATATTCAACAATCTGTTTATTGTTTTTTTGAGTCAATACTGATATAATATCCACAAAGCAACAGATCGCCTGAACGGCGGAACAAGACGTTCCGGTGGCGAATGAAAGATTGTTTTGGGGAAGAATCGTATGTGGAGAAGGCTGAGCGAAGAGGAGAAACAGCACTTATTGGCGAATTATAAGTTAGGTGCTTATATCGTGCGCTTTTTGATGGGAGCGTGGCTTCTGTTTGTTTCGATCGGCTATTTTTCAGGCATCCGGACTGCTGTCGGAGCCCTTTGCCGGGGGGATTATTTTTCCGGCATCGGCAGCCTGATTGGCGGCGCGGTGGCTGCGGTTCTGCTTTACGGCATTCCCATTTGGGCGATCCGTAGCGTTGGAACAGAAGAAATCCGGTTGCTGAAACATGATGAGATATACATAGGAGCTGCGCTGTTTGTGTCAGGCAGTTTTTCGAGAAGAAGCAGGCAATCAGGGCGGGTAGTCCGTTATCTTGCCAGAATTAAGCTTTTGGATGAGTGGGGTAACGTCTGTGGACAAGTGGAATGCCGATCTGTCGGCAACCTGCGGAATGCCTGTAAAGAGGGTGACCGGATCACGGTGCTCAGGCTTGCAAAGTCTGAGGGAGATGAGCTGGTTGCCATGAAGCATAAATTGATTTAACGGCAGATTATGAGGTGCCGGGGAGGAGATCATGCACATACTTTTACAAATGGGACTGGGACTGAGTGTGTCCTTAATCGTTGTCTGGATCGTAATTGTGAAACGTAAAGTTTTTGGACTGAAGACGATTCTGGGGGCGGTTGTATTTACGCTGGCTTGCGGCGGTGCCCTGACTCTGGGTATTTTGGAGCAGGGTGATAAGGCGGGAACGGCTAAGAAGGTGACTGCCAAGCAGATGATTACATATGCCAACGCGCTTCTGGATGCGGGGGAATACGATGAAGTCCTGAAATCCGTGCAGGATTACAGTGCAGCTTACGGCTATGACGACGAGTGCAGCTATATTGTTGCAAAAGCCAAGGCCTTGCAGGGTAATTATGCAGAGGCAAAGGGGATTTATGCCCGTCTGATGGAGAAGGACCGTTTTGCGGACAAGGCGGAGGATGAGTACGACCTGATCGAACAAAAGGCAGGCGCTGATTCCTCTTATCTTGTGATGATGAAGTTTCTTGAGGATAACGGCAAGGATCCTGCAGAATACGGGTATACACCGGCCTACGTAAAGACGATGGAGCGGGCTTTGCAGATCACGGATGAGGAGATTGCGGAGGAGATCCTGGACAATATCGAAGACTCTTACGATATTGATGATTATAAAGATAGTTTCGAACTGGCTTCCGGTATTGAAACGCTGTACGACCTCTGTGCAAGCAGGGGCTATCGCTCTTTGAATGAAGAAGAGAATAATGTGCTGGAAGATTTCTTCGATGAATATGAGGATCTGAAGAAGGAGCATCCGGCTGTGGCTCAGTCCGCCTTAATGCAGGAGACCAAACTGAAGGCACAGCTGCTGCAGGGCGACTACAAGGAATTTGTAAACGGTGTCGGAGCAGATTCCGGTTATAAAGAACTGTTGATTGCGTCAGAACTTTATATGAACGGAACCGTAAAGGAGCGGGATTTTGCGGAAGGTTACGTTGGTGATTACGGCCGCTGTTTTGACAAGGTTGCAGAGCAGCTGGAAAAGGTTCTGGATAAATTGGAAGATACACTGACGGATCTGGAGGCGAAAGAACTGGAGCTCACTGCGGAGTCTCTGGACAAGGCTGAGGATGATCCGGTGTTGTATGTGATGCGGGAACAGCTGAATGCGCAGATTGCCACAGAGGAAGAGGCGGCGTCCGAGATTGATCTTGGTATTTCCAAGATTGAATATTTCTATGAAAATGAATCTCAGGCTACGGATCATTTTTATGATGCTGTAGTTACGGGCCGAGACAGTGAGAATACAGAGTATGCCCAGGCAATGACGAAAATCGAAGCCATTGTGGACGGCAGCGATTCTTCCGGTATTGTTCATCTGGGTGATTATGTTGAACAAGCGCTGGAGAATGCTTTGCCCCTCAACAGTTATAATGTGATCGCATCGGATGCTGTTCATGATCCGGCTGCAGATGGCGAGGAGGAAAAAGCTACCTACGCAGAGGTGATGACGGATTATGTCAGTGAGATCAAGAGCAGTATCGCCATCGGTCAGATCGATACCTCTGAGTTTGCTACGGTAAAGGTTGGGCTGACTATTTCCAGCAAATATGCAAAGAACAGCAGTGAGTTGAAACGAATGCTCAGAGTGATCGACTGCGGAGCAGAGATTACAGAGTTCAATATTGAAAAAGTGGAATTTGACTCTCTGAAAACCATGCTGGTCTGCGACGTATCCGGAAGTATGAGCGGTTGCCTCGGCGATTTGAAGAATGCCGTGGTTAATTATGTGGATAAGATGCATGCAGATGAGGCTGTTTCCATCGTAATGTTCTCCGACAGGATTGACGCTACTGCTGATTTTACAGAAGATCAGGATAGTTTGAAGCGGTTTGCCAATGACATGGATATCTGTGGCGGCACACAGATTTACAATACGTTATACAGCTGTCTGAACAGTTTTGATGCGGAGATCACCTCCAACGATACCATTATCCTTATGACAGACGGTCAGGACGGAAACGGAAGAAATCTTGCGACGATCATGCAGGAGATCGGCGGTCTGGCTAGGGAAAAAGGTATTACCATATATACCATAGGTCTGGGCAGTGTGGATGCAGATTATCTGAGCTCACTGGCTTCTGCCGGTAATGGCAAGCTGGTATATGTATCGGACAGCGAAAACCTGACAGCCTTTTATGAACTATTGCAGAGTCAGGTGGACAATCAGTATATGATCACCTATACTGCAAAAGACACTTTGCTCGCAAAGAACAGAACTTTGGAGGTTCGTATTGATTCAGAGAATATCTTTGACCTCAAAGAGTACAGTTTGTTCGCTGACGAGAGTGATTCCGAGGAAGAATCTGTTCCGGCCGGCAACCTGTCTGTGTTCGGTTTGGATATCCGCAGCGCACAGAAGAGCAAAAATGATATTGTGGCACATCTGCTGGGAACCGGCTTCAGTGCCGAAGCTTCCGCAAAGATGAAGCTGCTCGGCGATGTGGATTATGATATTGATTTGGAGTATGTGGACGCGGACAGATACAAAGCAGTCATTCCGTCCAGCGTATCCGCAGGAATCTACGATCTGCAGATCACGATTAACAATAAAAACGCATACATTGAAAACGGTTTCGCCCTGTACAATGCGGGAGATACCAAGCTGACTAAGTTCGGACCGTATACCTTTACTTCCATGAGCAAGAAAACGGCTGATGGCGAGACATATCTGTACGGCAACGTCACCATGAACGGATGGCTGGTATTCAACGGCGGACTGACACTGAAAGGCAATCTTGAAGAAGATGCCAGAATATCTGTAAAGGATGATTGGGGATCTTATGTAAGCTTTGACCCTGATACCGCAACCGGTTTGGGAGCTTACTTTGCAGAGAAGGGTATTTCCTTCAATGTGCCCAAGTTGGGAGAATTCTATCTGTACAACGATCCTAGCCATATATATGATTACGAGAATTATCAGGTTGACCCGATCCGGACTACGAGTTTGAAGATATTCCAGTTGATGCTTCTGGAAGGGCCGTCTATCAAGCTTTATCCTGACAACATTAAGTTGGAATACTCTCAGGGAAGCACGTTCCTGCCTTTCCAGGATGAGATTTTTGATGCGGTAGGCGTGGACAGTCCATTCTCCTTTGATTTGACCAGCTCTGCTGTGCTGACCCGCCAGAATGTGGGCATTATCATTGACTTTGAGGGCGAGGACGACAGAGATATCTACAGACAGTTTAATGTAATGAATGCGCCCGTTTATCTGGATATGAATGAACTGAAGATCAAGATAGACACCATTGAACACAAGTACACCTTTGGCGGTTTGGTGAAGATTGCATTCCTGGATCTGGGCCTTGGAGCAGAGGTGAGTCTGAACGGTTTCCAGATAGACAGTTTCCTCCTTACCATTGACAAGGATGTTTCGGTAATGTTGGGTGAGGTTCCTCTTACTTTCAGCAATCTGCGCGTGGGCGCGGAAGACATTGCGGCAGCAGTGGAGAATAAGCGATTCGGCAATGTGATCTTTGTGGGACAGTTGGATGTGGCGGTAGCCAAAGTGGGTGCTTATTTCCCTAAATTGAAACAGTTTGTGGGTGATATGAGCCTTGTGTCTCTGAATGACGCAACCATAAAATTCCGCTGGAATCCGTTTATGATAAGCACGGCCTCCACCATAAAGATATTTGATGAATTTACCGTGGCGAACACAGACTTTTCCATGGGCAATTACAAGTACACCAATGTACTGCTTGGCCTGGAGAACAGAGATGTTCAGGGATTCGACGCATCCATCACCAAAGGCTTTATGTGGGATATCGATAATTGTCACATCAATATTTCCGGTACCGGAAGTCTCAGCGGTAACAGCCGTTTCATCGGTATACAGTATGAGGGTGTAGCTGAGCTTGAGATGGAGTGGTGGTTCCTGTCAACGAAATTCGATAAGTCCGGCACCGCGCTGGTTGGTATTTATTTTACGGAATCTGGCGAGCCGCAGTTTACAGTGGCACTGGCTTACCAGAATATGTTCGGAACCAATAAGAAGCTGTACTACTATATTGACAGCAACGGCAATACCGGTGACAAGAACGGAAGACTGTAAAGGAGGGAAAAGACGTGAGACAATTGAAAAGTATATTAGCAAAAGCGATACTCGCAGTATTTGCGCTGTTCATGGCATTTCCCAATACAATGGTGGTACATGCCGAAGAGGTAGAGGCAGATCTGATCACGCTGGAGGAAGTAAAGGATATTACGGTAATGTTCACCTATGAGGGGGAACAGCCGGAGATCACATTTTTGTCTCCTTCCGGTAAAAAGTATGAAGAAGGTGTCACCCCACAGACGGAGCTGGCAGCAGCTCACGGAGAAGGATGGAGCAGTTATAAGATTTTTTCGGCAGAGATTGGCACCTGGCGCGTTCTCTGTGACAAGAAGAATAACGAATACGTAGACTATAATATTGTGGAAGAAGTTGACGGTCTGTGTATTCAAAGCTTTGACATTGTAAGTATTGAGGAGGGAAAGGCCAACCTTTCTTTCCTGGTAACGATGGGTGAGGATGGGCGGAGCTGGTTCGAGTATACCATCACTGCCATTGCGGGCGAAGATGAAAGTGCCGGTAAGGTTCTGAGAACCGGAAGCGGCTATACAGGTGACACACACGAAGTGACAGTGGATTTAAAGCTTTCCAGCTATTCGGATTATCGTCTCTTGTTGGAGGTTACTGCCCGTCAGGGACTGGAAATGTTTGATTCCAGATTGAGTGAGTCCTTCAGCTATGTGAATGCAAACACACCGGCTGCTATGGAAGATTTTTACGTAAAGATCAATACTTCCGATCATACCTGCGAGATCGATTGGGAAGATTTCAGACTGGGATGGGATTATTTTGTGGCTGCCTTTGCAGACGGAGACACAGACAATCCGATATATACGAATGAACCAGACGATGAACTGGATAAGTTTGCTTATCCTGCGGACGCAGAGAAACTGACTGTTCAGGTGTATTACAGGAAGAACGATGTGTTATCGGAACCGGTTACAAAAGAGATCGATCTGATAAACGGAGAGCTGTTGACCATCGTAACGCCGGAGATTACAGCAAGCACGCAGTTGGAGTTGGCTTACAAGACCAATAAAGCATCTCTTTTGGAAGTATGGATCAACGATGAGAGCGGACAGTATAATATCGATGGCGAAGACTCTGTATATTTCCCGTTGGCTGAAGGCGTCAACACGGTGCGGGCAGGTTTTTCCGGAGACAATAACATTTCTTACTGGGTCAGCGCAGATATTTTCAGAGATTCCACGCTGCCGGTATTGACATTGTTCGAGAACCTTGACGGTATGACGTTCCGGAAAGGGGAAGCCGTAATATCGGGAGCGGTGAAAAATGCGGCCAAACTGACGATTAATGATGCAGAAGTTGTAATAGGTGAAGACGGTGTGTTTGAACATACAGTAGCACTGGCATCCGGAGCGAATCAGGTGACGATCGTTGCGACCAGTGAGTCCGGAATCGGCACGTCCAGAAGCATGCAGATCACAAGAGCGGGCGGTGGAGTGATATCCGGTTCTTACAAGGATTACTTACCCTTGTTGATTGCCCTGGGAGTAAGTCTGATTATTATACTTTACACTTTGATCTTTGTTCGGAAGAAGGATAAGGACGCTGCGAAGCCTAAGAAGCCTATGACTTATAAACGGTTTGCGGTAAGACTGGGCATAGGGATTTTCCTGTTGGATGCAGTCAGCGCGGCCGGTTATGTGTACTTCACCCTGTTCAACAACAGCAGACGGTATATTGAGCTTGTCAAGGAGTCTTTGGCTAAGGCGGCAAGATATACGGATTATGAGCAGTATTTCTTCTTGGGAATGTTGATCTTATCGGGAATGTTGGTACTGAATCTGGTGATCGGACTGGCAGTGCGGACAATCCGAAACAAGAAAAATAAACAGAGCGAATAGCGGATGAATGACAAAAAGGGATTCGTTTTAGGTCGGAAACGGATTCCTTTTTTGTATTGTCGCAAACTGTCACTTTTGGTAAATTTTGCGAAAGAAAAAGAGAGGAAAAAAGCGGGGATTTAGGTTGACTTATTCTGGTAGCGGGTTTATAATAAAACCCCAATGCATTACATATGTAATATGAGCTTTAATAAGGAAGGAGAAAAACGATGAAGAAAAGAAGTTCACGCCGTTCATTGGTGATGAGCGCCATCGCGTTTGTGTTGTGCGCTACCATGTTGCTCGGCACCACATTTGCGTGGTTTTCAGATTCTGTGACCAGTGCAAACAACGTCATTCAGGCAGGTAATCTTGATGTAACGTTATCCTACAAGAACGATGAAACCAGCGATTGGACGGAAGTAAACACCGGTACCAATATTTTCAAGGCGAATACTCTTTGGGAGCCCGGTCACGCTGAGGTGGTTAAACTTAAAGTTTCTAACACTGGAAAACTTGCATTCAAGTATCAGCTTGGAGTCAATGTGGTAAGTGAGGTTGGAAGTGTTAACAAGGATGGCGCTGACTTTGTACTTTCCGATTACATTTATTATGGTGTTCAGGAGGGTGAGAAGACCTATAGTGACAGCGTTGCCGCAATTGCAGCCGTTGAGAACGGAGCAAAGAAGATTTCCGTTGATTACGATAAGGCAGATTTTATCCTGGCTGATGGTGCTGACCAGATTGTGACTTTGGTGGTTTATATGCCCACTACAGTTGGTAATGAGGCAAACTACGGCGCAGGTAAGACACAGCCTTCCATCAATCTGGGCATTGAACTCGTTGCAACCCAGAAGGATTCCGAACAGGATTCTTTCGGAAGCGATTACGACAAGGGGGCAACGTATCCTACACTTGGAACGACTACAATCCCCAGTGGCGGTGCAACCACATCTACCCCTATTGAATCCGGCGATGTAGTTGTTGATCTTCCTGCACAGGCCCCTGAAGGTAACTACACTCTTGAGGTGCTCAACGCAGGTGTCACCACAGATGATACTACAGGCGAGACCACTGTTTCTTATGACATCACTCTTGTGAAAGACGGCACAAAGGTTACTGAGGCTGCAGGTGTTACCTATACTGTCAGCATCGAGCTTCCCAAGGCATTGAATATCACCAAGGTTATGCACAATGACAGTGAAGTGACATCTTATAATTACGATCCTGCCACAGGTATTCTTACCTTTGAAACTGCTTCCTTCAGTCCTTTCAAGGTTGTTTACAACAATGGTTTTGCAGGCGGAACCGGTACGGAAGAGGATCCTTATCTCATCAGTACTCTTGATCATATGAGAACTATGGGTAATATGTACAATGGCTACAATTACTTTAAGGTTGCTGACGGTGTAACTGAAATTGATGTGATGGGCGGAACGGTCAATGCAAGCCTTTGCGGTAATTTTGACGGTAACGGTGTTACCTTTAAAAATGTATCCAGCCGTTTGTTCAGGAACGTGTATGGTGCTCCCGATATGGCTGCGAACAAAGGATCTGCTGTTATTAAGAATTTCACGGTAGAGTTTAATAAAGCAGTCGGCGGTGTGGTTTACTACAATCTTGCACACAACCTTACTCTTGACAATGTAACTGTAAAAGGCAGCATTGAGGCTACGTACAATGTTTCCAGTTTCATTGATTATGCAGGTGTGAATAACCAGAGTGAGCACCACATTACCATAAGCAACTGCCGTTCCCTTGCGACCATTATCATGTCCGGCGGTGATGTAGGTGGTTTTGTAGGACACCCGTATAGTAATGCAGACAGTACATTTACCATTACCAACAGTACTTTTGAAGGAGAACTTTATTCTTCAAGCGGTGTGAACGGTTGTAAGTTCTTTACCGGCGTGTGGGTAAATGGTACCGTTACGGTAGATGGGGAAGTGATCAATGGCAACAGCCTGAAGTATAATGCTGAGAAGTCTCATGCCATCAAAGTGGTGAAAGGCACTTTGCCTGAGAAGTATACTGCTTTTACCGCAGCTAAGGAAGCAGACTATGATCACGCAGAGGCAACTCTCATTATCGGACCTAACGGTAACGGAACAACTGTTATCGGTGGTTACTACTGTGGTGACTATATCGTAGAAGAACCTGTTGTTTCAGATGATTCCCTCGTAACCGACGAAATCAAGTACTTTGATATTTATTGTAACGCAGAAGGTGCAACTGAGACCGGTGTGTCGGCTGATGGAAAAGAGTTCCACATTGTAAACGATAAGTACAACGATGAGATCGGCGGTGCATCTGTTCGTCTTGTTCAGTACAATGCAGCCAACGAGATTCTCAGTGTTACTGTCTGGACACTGAAATAATTTCTACAGTTAATATTTTACAGCGTAATCTATCCTATGCCTCCCGTCAGACAGACGGGGGGCATAACCATTTTTGCCATGATTTTTGCTTTTTTTCTGTCACGATCACAAATCATATCTTTCACAAAGAATTCATACTTTTTTAATTGACGGCACACTACATACGCTGTAAAATCTAACCAAACAAAAAATCAAGCCGGTTGGACGATGACAGTTTAATTTGCGAATAATCTGCTAAATGATGTGAAAACTACAGTTGGTAAGTAAAGTGATAACAACTCTAGTCTGGCTGCTATGAAAGGAAACAATATGCTGGAACTGAAAAATATCAAAAAGGATTATCCTGCCGGAGGTGGTAAGGTCAATGCGCTGAAAGGGATCAGTCTTGCGTTCCGCAAGAATGAGTTTGTGGCGATTCTGGGGCCGTCCGGTTGCGGTAAGACTACGATGCTGAACATTATTGGCGGTCTTGACCAATACACAGAAGGAGACCTTATCATAAAAGGTACCAGTACAAAGGAGTACAAAGACAGAGATTGGGACACTTACCGCAACCATTCCATAGGCTTTGTGTTTCAGAATTACAATCTGATCCCCCATCAGTCAGTTTTACAGAATGTGGAGCTGGCACTTACGCTTTCCGGAGTATCCAAGTCGGAACGCAGAAAGAGAGCAAAACAGGCGCTGGAGGAAGTAGGGCTGGGAGACCAGCTGAGAAAGAAGCCGGCAGAGATGTCCGGAGGGCAGATGCAGAGAGTTGCCATTGCCCGCGCCCTGGTCAACAATCCCGACATCATTCTGGCAGATGAGCCTACCGGCGCATTGGATACCGAAACCAGCGTGCAGGTAATGGATATTTTGAAAGAGATCTCTAAGGATCGTCTGATCATTATGGTAACCCACAATCCGGATCTTGCCGAGAAGTATTCTACCAGGATTATCCGCATGCTTGACGGTGTGATCACGGATGATACAGCGCCCTTGTCCAAAGAAGAACAGGAAGAATCTAAAAAGGAGACGTCGGACAAAAAGGAAAAGCGCAGCAGCGAGAAGAAACCCTCCATGTCCTTTGCCACATCCTTTGGCCTGTCCCTCAAAAATCTGTTTACCAAGAAGGGAAGAACGATCCTGACTTCTTTTGCCGGCAGCATCGGTATTATCGGTATTGCTTTGATTTTTGCAGTGTCGCAGGGACTTACGTCGTATATTGACACCTTGCAGGAAGATACTTTGTCTTCCTATCCGCTGACCATCGAGGAAACGCATGTGGATATGGGTACCCTGATGCAGACCTTTATGGGTTCTGCCACATCCGGTTATGAACATGAGATGGATGCAGTGTATTCCAAAGCGCTGGTCTACAATATGATCAATGCGCTCAACAACCTGGAAACCAATGAGAACGATCTGGAAGCATTTAAAAAGTATATTGAAACAGAAAGAGCCAATCCCGACAGTGAATCGGGACTTGCAGATGCGATCAGCGGCGTGCAATACACCTACAATCTTGACCTTTTGATTTATACCAAAAATGTAGACGGTGCGATCATCCAATCTGACACGCAAGAGCTTTTGCAGGATATGATCCTTGAATACATCGGCTTGGATATGTCTGCTCTTACCAATATGCAAGAGACCATGGGAATGAACGGTTCCATGATGTCCATGGGCAGCGCAGCTATGAATCTCTGGCAGGAGATGCTTTCCGGTGACAACGGTCAGCTGATTAATGACGTGCTGAGAAAGCAGTACGATGTGGTATACGGCTCCTGGCCTACGCAGTACAATGAGATTGTTCTGGTGCTTGATGAGAATAATGAACTCGATGATATGACCTTGTATGCCCTGGGATTAAAGTCGGATGAGGAGATTGATAAGATTATGAATGCGGCGATCAACAGGACAGACCTGCCTGTTGATACGGAAAAGTGGACATATGAAGAAATCTGTGACATGGAATTCCGCACGATCCTGAATTCCAAGTGTTATACCTACGATGAGAAGAGCGGGCTTTACACGGACCTCAGGGAGACAGAAGCCGGACTCCGTTACCTCTATGACAACGGAACGGTACTGAAGGTTTCCGGTATCATCCGTCCCAATGAGGAGGCGGTGGCAGGAATGCTTACCGGTTCCATCGGATATACCCATAAGCTTACGGAATACATCATCGAACAGTCAAAGAACTCCGAGGCGGTAACGGCGCAGCTCAGTGATCCTTCTACTGATATTTTCACCGGATTACCGTTTGATGAGACTACCGGCAGTCTGTCCGATGAGGAGAAGGCGGCTGAATTTAAAGCTTACATTAACAGTCTTGATGAAGAGCATAAAGCCAAAGCTTATATTAAAATGATGAGCATCCCCTCTGAGGAGATGATTTCCGATGCAGTGGCGCAGACGCTGGGTGCCATGTCCCGTGAGGATATGGAAAATACAATGACACAGGCACTGACAGAACAGATGGGAATGAACCCGAAGGAAGTAAGTGAATACGTGACTGCTATGAGTGATGAGGATATGAACCAAATCTTCACACAGATGATCGGAGAGCAGTTTACGGCACAGTATGCCGCCCAGATGGAAGCACAGCTTTCTGCTATGAGCCGTGATCAGCTGGTGGGTGCACTCACTATGGCAATGCAGGGGTATCAGCAAGAGCAGCTTGCCGCATTTTATGACGGAGTACTGGAATTCTCCGATTCTTCCTATGAGCTGAACCTGTCCAGGCTGGGCTGCATCGATATGGAAAAGCCCTCTATGGTCAATCTGTATGCTTCTACGTTCGAGGCAAAGGATGTGATAGAAGAAGCGATTGCCGATTACAATGAAGGAGTGGAAGAACTTTCCCAGATTAAATATACGGATTATGTGGGGCTTATGATGTCCTCTGTGACAACGATCATAAATGCAGTGACTTATGTCCTCATAGCATTTGTGGCCATTTCACTGGTGGTATCTTCCATTATGATCGGCGTGATCACCCTGATTTCTGTGCAGGAGCGCACCAAGGAAATCGGTATTCTTCGCGCGATCGGTGCGTCCAAGCGGAATGTTTCCAGCATGTTTAACGCAGAGACACTG
The DNA here is from genome assembly GCA_045579545.1 of Acetatifactor sp. GTDB lineage: Bacteria > Bacillota > Clostridia > Lachnospirales > Lachnospiraceae > Acetatifactor. The sequence continues at coordinate 13,552 of JAZNMF010000008.1, forward strand.
ATTATCGGATTTACCTCAGGCTTGTTGGGCGTCCTGGTTACCTATCTGCTCTGCCTGCCGATTAATGCCATTATCCAGGGACTGACAGGTATCGCAGGCCTGAAGGCATATCTGCCTGTTCCTGTGGCCCTGATCCTAATTGCGATCAGTATGTTCTTAACGCTGGTGGCAGGAATCATTCCTTCCAGAAGTGCGGCAAAGAAAGATCCGGTTGTTGCCCTCCGAAGCGAGTAAATGTTTAAGATACAATCTGTCACGTTGGCGGTGATAGGGGGGCCTGAACAAAGCCCTTAGCAGGGCGGGATATCGCTTCCTATGAGATTTTCAGAGAAATTGTGATATAGACAGAAAAGAAGCCTGCTCCGGCAAGGCTTCTTTTTTCCTGAGTGATACTGTGGCTTGGCGATTCGGGAATGAGAGCTTTATTGTGAAAAATGAATAGTATCCCGGGCGATACCGGGTCGGACAATATGAGATATGTACAATATAGATTGACAACCTAAAGTAATTTACTTATAATTAATTTGAATACAGAGATGTATCTTAAATGTGAAGAATAGGAGAGAATTATGTATTTGGAAGACTACAAGCGCTGGTGTGAAATGAAGCTGGAGGATGATGATCTTGTGGCAGAATTGGAGACCATTGCCGGTAATGACGAAGAGATAAAAGATCGTTTTGCTGTTTCCCTACAGTTTGGTACTGCCGGACTGCGCGGTGTGTTGGGAGCCGGCTCAAACCGCATGAATATTTATGTTGTGCGTCAGGCTACTCAAGGCTTAGCGAACTGGGTAAAGACACAGGGCGGCAGGCAGTTGGTGGCGATCAGCTATGACAGCCGTATCAAGAGTGATGTATTTGCGAAAGAGGCAGCACGTGTTCTGGCAGCCAATGGAATCAGGGTCAGAATATACGATGCACTGATGCCGGTTCCGGCACTGAGCTTTGCCACCCGCTATTATGAGGCAAATGCCGGCATCATGGTTACGGCATCCCACAATCCGGCCAAGTACAACGGATATAAGGCGTATGGTCCTGACGGATGTCAAATGACAGATGAGGCGGCAGATATTGTTTACGCCGAGATTCAGAAGACAGATATTTTGAGCGGGGCACAGCTGATCGGCTTTGAAGAAGGTATGGCTGCCGGCCTGATCGAATATGTGGGAGAGGACTGTAAGGAAGCGCTGTATGCAGCTATCGAGGAGCGCAGCGTGCGTCCCGGTCTTTGCAGGACGGCAGGACTTAAACTGGTATATTCCCCTTTGAATGGATCCGGATTGGTTCCCGTCACCCGCGTTTTGCAGGATATGGGAATTGATGATATTACTATCGTGCCCGAGCAGCAGTATCCGGACGGCAATTTTCCTACCTGCCCTTATCCAAATCCTGAAATTTTTGAGGCACTGCGTCTGGGACTGGAACTGGCTGAGAAGTCCGGTGCCGATCTGATGCTGGCAACGGATCCCGATGCGGACCGTGTAGGTATCGCTATCAAGTGCCCGGACGGTTCTTATCAGCTGGTTTCCGGCAATGAAGTGGGTGTTCTTTTGCTTGATTATATCTGTGCAGGCCGGATCGAGAACGGCACAATGCCGGTGAAGCCCGTGGCAGTGAAGTCTATTGTTTCCACCCCTCTTGCAGATGCTGTGGCTGCGAACTATGGTGTTGAGATGCGAAGTGTTCTCACCGGCTTTAAGTGGATCGGTGACCAGATTGCCGAACTGGAAGCAGTGGGAGAGGAAGAGCGGTTTATCTTTGGTTTTGAAGAGAGCTATGGTTATCTGGCCGGTTCTTATGTGAGAGATAAGGATGCGATCATTGGTTCCATGCTGATCTGCGAGATGGCTGCGTATTATCGCAGTATTGGTTCTTCTATCAAGCAGCGCCTGGAAGAGATTTATGAAAAGTATGGCCGTTATCTGAATAAGGTTGACAGTTTTGAGTTCCCGGGACTTTCCGGCATGGATAAAATGGCTGCGATCATGGATGATCTCAGAAAGAATCCGCCCACAGAGATTGGTGGCTATGAGGTGGTTAAGGTTACCGATTACAGGAAGCCGGAAGAGACAGGGCTTCCCGCTGCCAATGTTCTGATCTATGGGTTGGAAGGCGGTGCGACAGTTGTGGTTCGCCCCTCCGGTACAGAGCCAAAGATCAAGACCTATTTCACTACACGGGGTAAGGACCTTTCTGAGGCAGAGGCTCAGAAGACAGTACTTGCAGAGGCTTTAAAGCCTGTTCTTTCCTGACAGGTTTGAGAAAATACACAAACACACATTTTTAAGGAGGCACCAATGAAAAAGGGTAAAGGTTTTTTTAGTGAATTCAAGAAGTTTATTATGAGAGGCAATGTCATGGACATGGCAGTCGGTGTTATCGTGGGCGGAGCATTCACCGCTATCGTAACCAGTCTGAACAAAGATATCCTGACTCCTCTTCTGGGACTGTTCGGCGGTACGGATTTCAGTAACCTTGTTGTAAAGCTTGGCAGCGGAGAAGAAGCTCCCGTGCTGGCGTACGGTAATTTCATCACTGCAGTGATCAACTTCCTGATCACAGCACTGGTTATTTTCTGTCTGGTGAAAGGAATCAATGCTCTGAATACAAGATTGAGCCACAAGGAGGAAGCTCCCGCACCGGCAGCTCCCACTACCAAGAAGTGTCCTTACTGTAAGAGTACCATTGATATTGAAGCAGTGAAATGTCCTCACTGTACTTCTGACGTGGAGTAATGAGCGAAGAAATTGCAAAAGTACAGCCGGATCCGCTGGCCGTATTTCTGGAAAGTCATGACTTTATGAGGTTGGGGCAAGCCATTAACCGCGGACAATGGGATAGTGCCATGATGATCCTGCGCAGATTGGAATCATCCGTAAGGAAGCTAGGGATCAGCAGTATGGAGCAACCCTTGAAAGGGGTGCGGCTGGGAATCATGGGGCGAAACAGTGTCCGGGCCAAACAAAGTTTATCCTTGCTTGTGACCAGACGAGTCAGTCTGTTAAACCGGATGAGAGCGAAGGAACAATGAGACCATAAGTGAAAGAGACCGCAGACCGGGGACGAAAAGGTTCCCGAAGGCGGTCTCTTTTTGCGGTTCTCTAAGCCTTGCTTTTGTGATAATGCTTGCGGTTCCCACTGCTTTGTTGTATCATATAAAAAGAATTTCGCTTTGCGTTATTCTCTGCCTGCGGCGAGTCTGCGAAGCAGACAACTACCGCTCTGCCGCAGTGCGCTCCTTGCGGAGCGGTTTGATGCAATAAGAAATCCGGAGGAATTTCTTATTGTAGAAATGAAAGGTGGAGTAGAATGCCATGAGATATGTAAAGCCTCATTATTATGACGCGTTTCGCTGTGTTGCAGATAACTGTTCGGATACCTGCTGTGCAGGTTGGCAGATTGTAATAGATGAAGAAAAGCTGGAAGAATACAGCCAGGTTAAAGGCCCCTTCGGCAATCGGCTATATGCTTCCATTGACTGGAGAGAAGGAATTTTTCGGCAGAAAAAAGGGCGGTGCAGTTTTTTGAACCATGAGAATCTGTGCGATATCTACCGGGAACTGGGAAAAGATGCACTATGCCGGACTTGTGCCATGTACCCCAGACATGTGGAAGAATATGAGGGGCTGCGGGAACTGTCCTTGTCCCTGTCTTGTCCTGTGGCAGCTAAGATGCTTCTGAGCTTAAGAGAGCCTCTTACTTTGACGGAGTACGAGACGGACGAAGAGGAGGAGCTGGCAGAAGAATTTGAGGACTTTGACCTGCTGTTGTTTACCCAATTGGAGGATGCCAGAGCGCTGCTGTTTTCTGTTTTGCAGGACAGGCAGGTGAATGTGGAGGTCAGGATACAGTATGTCATGAAGGTGGCGGCCCAATTGCAGGATTGTATCGATGAGGAGCGTTTTTTTGATGTGGATGAGGTGATCAGCCGTTGTCGCAAGGCTTGGGAAGCGGGCGCTCTGTGGACTTCAGCGGATAAGAATTCTTCCGGTCATAAAGAGGATTCCGACCGCTATCATCAGATGTCAGAGGAATACCGGGTGCTGGAAGGATTGGAGCGCCTCAGGGAAGAGTGGAGCGGCGTTCTTTGTGAAGCACAGGAGGTTTTATATCGTCACGGGCAAGAGACTTACGATGAGATTTGCAGGGAGTTTGACGCAAACTTTGGAGGTGACAGCAAGTTTCGGGAAGAATGGTCTCTTTTTACGGAGAACTTGATGTTGTTTTTTGTTTACACCTATTTCTGCGGAGCGGTGTATGACAATATGATCTACAGTAAAGCGGCTCTCGGGGAATTCTGCGTGCGTTGGATCCGGGAGCTGGTGATGGCCCGCCGGATCGCGGATATCAGGGAAAAGGAGGTAGCCGGGGAAGCGGGTGAAGAGAATCCGGGATTTGACTGGCAGCTGTGTATTGACACTGCCTACCGCTTTGCCAGAGAGATAGAAAACTCAGACTGTAATCTTAATTGGCTGGAGGAATGGCTGGATGATACGGGACACGGGGGAAGCGCCTGTGAAGACAGAATTTAGGGGTGGTAGAATCACGCCAAATAGAGTAAAATAGATAGTAGTATAGTATGTATTTTGGAAAGTGGGGAAGCGTTATGAAGCTTACACATATTTTGCAGGAATTGGATTATGAAGTGCTTCAGGGAAGTGTGGACCGAGAGATCACGGCAGTGATAAATGACTCCAGAAAGGTTGTGGAGGGCTGCCTGTTTATCTGCATTAAAGGAGCCAATTTTGACGGTCATCAGGCTGCTTTTGATGCGGTGGAAAAAGGTGCGAAGGTGCTTGTGGTATCTAAAGAGCCGGAAGGTGTTTCGGACCGGGATGTAACTGTTGTCAAGGTGGCGGATACCCGCTATGCCATGGCTTTTATCTCTGCAGCATGGTTTGGTCATCCGGCGGATAAATTTAAAGTGATCGGTGTTACCGGCACCAAGGGAAAGACCACCACCACATATCTTGTGAAGTCTATTCTGGAGAATGCGGGACACAAGGTTGGACTTGTGGGAACCATTGAGGTGATTATCGGAAAAGAACATATCCCTGCACTGAACACCACACCGGAATCTTATTTGTTGCAGGAGTATTTTGCCAAAATGGTGGAAGCAGGGATGGACACCGTTGTAATGGAGGTTTCCTCTCAGGCACTGATGCTTCACAGAACCCAGGGATTTTTGTTTGATTACGGTATTTTTACCAATTTGGAGCCCGATCATATCGGACCCAACGAGCATGCATCCTTTGAGGAATATGCGGCCTGTAAGGGGCTTTTGTTTCAACAGTGTAAAGTGGGCATTGTGAACTGCGACGATGTCCATTGGGCACAGGTGACAGAAGGCCATACTTGTGAGATAGAGAAGTTTGGCATGAGTCCGGATGCGGATTTGAGAGCGGAAAATCTTCAGTTGGTGACCAAGCCGGGAGAACTGGGCGTGTCCTTTCATGTAAAGGGTCTGATGGATCTGGACGTTGAAGTTCCCACGCCGGGACGGTTCAGCGTGTATAATGCCTTGACTGCCATTGCCATCTGCCGTCATTTTCGGGTGAGTAAAGAGGCTGTGTGCAGTGCGCTGCGCAGCGCCCATGTGAAGGGCAGGATTGAGATGGTGAAGGTGTCGGATGAGTTCACCCTGCTCATTGATTATGCGCACAATGCCATGTCATTGGAGAGTCTCCTGAGTACTTTGAAAGAATATAAACCGGGCAGACTGGTGTGCCTGTTTGGCTGTGGCGGCAACCGCTCCCGGCTGCGCCGTTATGAGATGGGCGAGGTCAGCGGCAGGCTGGCGGATCTGACCATTATTACGTCGGATAATCCCAGATTTGAGGAGCCCCAGGCCATCATCGACGATATTAAGACAGGAATCGGCAAGACAGAAGGAGAGTATGTGGAGATCTGTGACCGCAAGGAAGCAATCCGCTATGCCATTACAAATGGCCGCCCGGGTGACATTATCGTTCTGGCGGGCAAAGGACACGAGGATTATCAGGAGATCAAAGGGGTAAAGTACCCTATGGATGAAAGAGTTCTGATTCGGGAAGTACTGGAGGGAAGGTAGTCATTTTGTACGCAGATATTATTGTAGACATATCCCACGAAAAGGTTGACAGACCTTTCCAGTATCTTGTGCCCACCGGGCTTGAGGAGACTCTGGAAGAAGGCATGTGTGTGCTGATTCCTTTCGGGAGAGGCAACAAGCTGATCAAAGGATATGTGATCGAACTGACAGAGCAATGTAAGTTCGATTCCACCAAAATAAAAGAGATCCACAGTATCTCCCGGGACAGTACCGGTGTGGAGAGCCGCATGATCCGGCTGGCAGCGTGGATAAAAAGGAACTACGGTTCCACCATGATCCAGGCGCTGAAAACAGTTTTGCCGGCCAGAAAGACGGTAAAGAAGCTGGAGCGGCGTACCGTTGAGTGTCATGCCACAAAAGAGATGGTCATTGCTGCACTGGGTGAAGCAAAGAGAAAGAAGCAGGCTGCCAGAGAACGGTTGCTTCTTGCACTGCTTGAAAGTGACAGGATTCCCTATGAGTGGGTGACGGGGAAACTTGGGGTTTCAGGTGCCAGTATCAACGGACTGGTGCAGTCCGGACTGATCAGAGTGGTCACTGACAGCACTTACCGTAATCCTGTGAAAGTACAGACTGATCAGAAGAATAAAGTTGTCCTTAGTGATGAGCAGCAGGGCATCGTGAACGAAGTGCTGAGCGATTATGACAATGGCAGGCAGGGGACGTACCTGATCCACGGAATTACCGGAAGCGGTAAGACAGAGGTCTATATCGAACTGGCGGAACAGATGGTACTTCGGGGAAAACAAGCCATTGTGCTGATTCCGGAGATTGCCCTGACCTATCAGACCCTGGCCCGGTTTTACCGGCGGTTTGGCGATAGAGTCAGTGTGATGAATTCTACCCTTTCGCAGGGAGAAAAATATGATCAGTGTGAAAGGGCTAAGAGCGGGGAAATCCATGTGATCATCGGCCCCAGATCTGCGCTCTTTACGCCGTTTCCCAATATCGGCATTCTTATTATTGACGAGGAACATGAAAACAGTTACAAGAGCGAAGGTACGCCCAAATACCATGCCAGAGAGACGGCTGCTCAGATTGCCCGTATGCATGGGGCCAGCCTTGTTCTGGGCTCCGCAACCCCCTCCTTAGAAGCATATTACAGAGCGAGTGAAGGGGAATACAAGCTGTTTAACCTGAATCGCAGACTTACCGGAGGCAGTCTTGCGCAAGTCTGCACGGTGGATCTGAGAGAAGAACTACGGGCGGGCAACCGTTCTATTTTCAGCCGGAAGTTGCAGGAACTTTTGGAGGATCGCCTGAACCGCGGGGAGCAGAGTATGCTTTTTCTCAACAGAAGAGGCTATGCAGGATTTATTTCCTGCCGCTCCTGCGGTCATGTTATGAAATGTCCACACTGTGATGTGTCGCTCTCCGAACACAAGGACGGCCGTCTGGTATGTCACTACTGTGGCTATTCACAGCCCGGAGTGAGTCTGTGCCCTGAGTGCGGTTCCAGATATATTCTTGGCTTTCGTGCAGGGACTCAGCAGATTGAGGAGAAGCTTAAGGAAATGTATCCCGGTGTCAGAGTGCTTCGCATGGATGCGGATACCACCAGAACAAAGGACAGTTATGAACAAATCCTGTCTGCCTTTAACGGCGGAGAAGCGGACATTTTGATCGGTACCCAGATGATCGTGAAAGGGCACGATTTTCCCAATGTGACGCTGGTGGGGATTCTGGCAGCAGATCTGTCTCTGTCTGTGGGGGATTACCGGTCCGGTGAGCGTACCTTTCAGCTGCTGACGCAGGCGGCGGGAAGAGCCGGCAGAGGAGTCCGAGCAGGCGAAGTGGTCATTCAGACCTATCAGCCGGAGCATTACGCAATCGTTCACGCGGCTAATCAGGACTATGAGAGTTTTTACCGGGAGGAGATCCTGTACAGAGAAATGCTGGGATATCCGCCTGTGGCACATATGCTTGCCGTGCAGATCTACGCCTCTACAGAGGAGGGCGGCAGGAAGCTTGGAGAATATCTGGCTTCGGTCGCTTCAAGGTATGTTGTCCAGACGGAACCGGTGAGTAAACGGATGATGGTTCTGGGGCCGGCACCGGCATCAATTGGCAGAATTAATGATATTTTTAGATTTGTCGTCTATGTAAAATATGAAAATTATGGTAAACTGGTAGAAGTAAAAGATGCTCTGGACGCGGCACTGGAGGAATATCAGGGAAAGGAAAGCGTACAGTTTGACTTTGACCCTATGAACAGTCTGTAGAGCGCAGAACAGAAAGGCAGGAGAACAATGGCAATTCGTAAGATACGGGAAATGGGAGACTCTGTATTAAATAAAAGATGTAAGGAAGTTACCGAGATGACTTCCAGGATCAGAGAGTTGATCGAGGATATGTTGGATACCATGTATGAGGCTGACGGCGTAGGACTTGCGGCTCCACAGGTAGGCATTTTGAAAAGAATCGTGGTCATTGATACCACCGGTGAGGGGGCTTATGTCCTGATCAATCCCAGAATTGTGGAGGCCAGCGGTGAGCAGACCGGTCAGGAAGGATGCTTAAGCGTGCCCGGAAAGTCAGGAATCGTCACAAGACCTGATTATGTTAAGGCAGTTGCCCTCGATATGGATATGAATCCTATTGAGATCGAAGGAACAGAGCTTCTGGCCAGAGCGATCTGCCATGAGCTGGACCATTTGGACGGCCACCTTTATGTGGAAAAGGTGGAAGGTGAGCTGATGGATGTGGTCTACGATGAAGAGGAAGAGGTAGAAGAATGAAGATAGTTTTTATGGGAACCCCGGATTTCGCAGTGGGAGCATTGGAAGCGTTGATTGCTGCCGGACACGAGATCACGGCAGTGGTGACGCAGCCGGACAAGGCTAAGGGAAGAAGCGGACAACCGGTATTTTCACCGGTGAAGGAATGTGCCCTGCGCCACAATATTCCTGTATTTCAACCCAGAAGGATTAAGACGCCGGAGGCCATAGAGGAACTTAAGACATATCCTGCAGATGTGTTTGTGGTTGCGGCTTTCGGACAGATTTTGTCTCAGGAGATTCTTGATATGCCGCCCTACGGCAGTCTGAATGTTCACGCTTCCCTGCTTCCGGGATACAGAGGGGCATCCCCCATACAGAATGTGATTCTCCACGGAGAAGATAAGACGGGCGTCACCATTATGCAGATGGATGCCGGAATCGACACCGGGGATATGCTGTACAAGATGGAGATCGGTATTGACAGAGAGGATACCTTTGAAACATTGCATGATAAGCTGATGGCTCTGGGCGGAGAGGCGATCGTGAGGGCGCTTGAACTTCTGGAGGAGGGAAGTCTTGTACCGGAACCCCAGCAGGATGAACTGAGCAGCCATGCTCCGCTGATTACTAAGGAGATGGGACAGATTGATTTTTCAGAAGATGCCTATGCTATCGAGCGGAAGGTGAGAGCTATGAATCCCTGGCCCAGTGCTTATACCTTCTATAGGGGAAAACAACTGAAAATCTGGGAGGCTTTTGCAGAGGACGGCGTTGAGAATGTGACGAAGCATTCCGATAAAAAGGAAAAAGACACAGGTATCTGCGGAATGATTTTGCAGGTTTTGAAAGATTCCGTGGTAATCGGTACCGGAAAGGGTATACTGAAAATATATAGTATGCAACTGGAAGGCAAGAAGCGCATGAGTGCCCGGGACTTTTTGCTTGGCGTGCGGATGCAGCCGGGAGAAAAGCTTGGTGAGTAACAGCGGGAAGGGTGCCGTGAGAAAGTTTTTGTGTTGGAGGTGAAGATATCGTGTATGGAGGATATTATGGGTACGGATTATATTGGGACCCTACTTATATACTGGTAATTGTTGGTATGTTGATCTGTCTGGGCGCCAGTGCTTTAGTCAACAGTGCTATGAGCCGCTACAGTAAGGTCAGAAATATGAGTGGTATGTCCGGTGCAGATGCGGCCAGAAGGATTCTGGACCGGGAAGGACTTTACGATGTACAGGTGGAATGTTTAAGAGAAGGCAAAGGAGATCACTATGATCCCAGGACCAAGACGGTCCGGCTGTCTTATCAGAATTATCATTCTGCTTCTGTCACCAGTGTGGGAGTTGCCGCCCATGAGTGCGGTCATGCCCTGCAGCATTCTGTGGGCTATGTACCCCTTAAGCTTCGGTCTTCTCTGGTTCCGGTGGTAAATATCGCCAGCAATCTGGGAATGCCACTGATCTTTTTGGGAGTACTTCTTTCCTGGAATCAGACACTGATCCAAATCGGTATCTGGGCCTTTGCATCGGCAGTTCTGTTCCAGCTGATAACCCTTCCCGTGGAGTTTAATGCATCCAGGAGAGCCGTGGCGAAGATAGATGAATACGGACTTTTGACCACAGAAGAGAATTCAGGCTGTAAAAAAGTGCTGCGCGCGGCGGCTATGACTTATGTGGCTGCGGCGGCATCCTCAATCTTACAGCTACTACGTCTGGTCCTTCTGTTTGGAGGAAACCGCAGGCGGGATGATTGACCGGTGCAGTCTGAGCAGAAAAGGATAAACCGGGAAAGGCAGGAGAAAATATGGCGGAAAATACCAGAGAGATCGTTCTGGATACGCTGCTTACCATAGAGCGCGGAGAAGAATATTCCCATAAGCTGATCAAGGCCGTGCTGGATAAATATGATTATTTTGAAGCGAGAGAGAAAGCGTTTATCAAGAGGCTGACAGAGGGAACCATCGAGAAGAAACTGCAGCTTGACTATGTGACGGACCAGTTTTCCAGTGTGCCGGTGCGCAGGATGAAGCCCCTGATACGGTGTCTGATGCGGATGAGTGTCTATCAGATTCTGTATATGGACAGTGTGCCGGACAGTGCAGTGTGTAATGAAGCGGTGAAGCTGGCTGTCAAACGAAAATTTCAGAATCTAAAAGGGTTTGTAAACGGTGTGCTTCGCAATATCGCGAGAAATAGAGAACAGATCAAATGGCCTGATCGGGATAAAGAATATGAGAAGTGGCTGCAGGTTACTTATTCCATGCCGCAGTGGCTTTTAAAGCTTTGGATGGAGGAGTATGGACCGGAGCGTACGGAAAGCATGCTTGCGGGGATCGAAAAGATTCATCCCGTCAGCATCCGTTTTCACTCTGACCTTGACAAAACAGCCCGTCTGGAGTATATTGCACAGATGGAACAATGTGGCGTGCAGGTGTCCCCTTCGGCATATTTAGATTATGCGTTTTTGCTTGAAAAAGTGGATGGAATTTCATCCCTTCCGGGGTATGAAGAGGGCGCTTTTACGGTACAGGATGTGAGCTCTATGCTGGCTGTGGAGGCGGCCGGTATCAGCCCGTCAGATTTTGTGGTTGATATCTGCGCGGCGCCGGGCGGCAAAAGTTTGCTGGCGGCAGAAAAGGCCGCGAAAGTGCTTTCCCGGGATGTGAGTGAGGAAAAGCTTTCGCTGATAGAAGAAAATGCTGGGAGAATGCGGGCAGACAATCTCACGGTGATGCAGTGGGATGCCACGCGCACAGATGAGTCCCTGCTGGGAAAGGCAGATGTGGTACTTATGGATGTGCCCTGTTCGGGGCTTGGCGTCATGGGAAAGAAACGTGATATCAAATATCATGTGACGCCGGAAGGACTTTCAGAGATCGTAGAGCTGCAGAAGGCCATTGTGGCAGCCAGTTGGCAGTATGTGAAGCCGGGCGGGACGCTTCTCTACAGCACCTGTACGGTGCGACGGGAAGAGAATGAAATGATGTGCCGGTGGATCTGTGACAGCTTTCCTTTTACCATGGAAGAAAGCAGACAGCTTTATCCGGGAGAGGATGAATGCGACGGCTTTTTCTATGCAAGACTGAGAAGAAATGGATGAAAACATGAGTGAGAAGACAGATATCAAGTCCCTGACCCTTGCGGAACTCACCGAAGTTCTCAAAGAAAAAGGGGAAAAGGCTTTTCGTGCCGGACAAATGTATGAGTGGATGCATGTGAAGCTTGCAAGGAGTCTGGATGAGATGACCAATCTTTCCAAGGACTTCAGGGCAGGCTGCGGACAGTGGTGTGAGTATACTTCCCTTACCCCTGTTCAGGTGCAGGAGTCTAAGATTGACGGCACCAAAAAGTTTCTTTTCGGGCTGTCCGACGGAAATGTGGTGGAGAGTGTCTGGATGAAATACAAACACGGTAACAGTGTCTGCATCTCCTCCCAGGTTGGCTGCCGTATGGGCTGCAGCTTCTGTGCTTCCACCCTTGACGGACTGGAGAGAAATCTGAAGCCGTCAGAGATGTTGGATCAAATATATGCCATCACACGCCTGACAGGAGAACGGGTGTCCAACGTGGTGGTCATGGGAACCGGAGAACCCATGGATAATTATGATAATTTGCTTCGCTTTTTGAAACTTTTGACAGATGAAAAGGGACTGAATATCAGTCAGCGCAATATTACCGTGTCCACCTGCGGACTTGTGCCGCAGATGAAAAGATTGGCAGATGAGAAGCTTCAGATTACGCTGGCCCTTTCCCTTCACGCCACAACGGATGAAAAGCGCCGTAAACTGATGCCCGTTGCCAACCGTTATTCCATTAAGGAACTTATGGAGGTTTGCGCCTATTATTTTGAAAAGACGGGCAGAAGGATCTCTTTTGAATATAGTCTGGTAGGCGGAGTCAATGACCGGGAGGAGGATGCCAGAGAGCTGATCGCACTGGCGCGCCCTCTATGCTGCCATGTGAATCTGATTCCGGTAAATCCCATCAAGGAGCGGGATTATGTGCAGTCCGACCAACAGGCCATACAGCGCTTTAAAAATAAACTTGAAAAAAATAAAATAAACGTTACAATTAGAAGAGAAATGGGCAGAGATATTGACGGAGCCTGCGGGCAGCTGAGACGCCGGCACATGACGGCTTCATCAGATGACGCATCATAGGAGGGAATACACGTGCTTAAGGCGTATGCCATTACAGATATCGGCAGAAAGAGAAATTTGAATCAGGATTTTGTGTTTGCGTCAGAACAGCCGGTGGGGAATCTGCCGAATTTGTTTATCGTGGCAGATGGCATGGGAGGACACAATGCGGGTGATTTTGCATCACGTTATGCCGTTGAGTGTTTTTTGGATTATATCCAGACATCAAAACCAGATGCATTGATTCGCATGGTCGATGAAGGTGTCAAATATGCGAATAAAAAAGTAATAGAAAAATAAAAGTTAGAAAAACTAACTTTTTTTTGTATAAAAATAAAATAACTTCTCAAAATAGATTAGGAGGTTATTATGAAAAATGAAAATGAAATAAATGTACTTGATGAACTTAATAAAGGTGCATGTATGGGGATGGATGCTATTAGTTTTGTGCTTGATAAGGTAGAAGATGATAATTTTAAGGAATTACTTGAAAGACAATATGATGGATATAAAAAAATATCTAATAAAATATGTGAATTATATCCAGAATATAGTAAAGATGAACCACATGAAACAAATGCAATGAATAAAGCAATGACATGGTATGGAATTGAAATGAAAACTATGTTTGATAAGAGTAATTCTAAAATAGCAGAACTACTTCTTCAAGGTACTAATATGGGTATTATAGAAGGTAGAAAATTACTTAATCATAAAGGAACAGATAAAGAAGTAGAAAAACTAG
>JAZNMF010000009.1:0-47513 GCA_045579545.1 Acetatifactor sp.
ATCTATTTTTCAAAAAGTACAAAACTTTCTGAAGCAGCTGATAGGGGAATCGAACCCCTGTTTCCGCCGTGAGAGGGCGGCGTCTTGACCGCTTGACCAATCAGCCATAATCGTATTGTTTAAACAATACGTATATTATTATCTATTTTTCAAAAAGTACAAAACTTTCTGAAGCAGCTGATAGGGGAATCGAACCCCTGTTTCCGCCGTGAGAGGGCGGCGTCTTGACCGCTTGACCAATCAGCCATCTGCATCCACAAACGTGGTACTTGCATATAATAATACATATCCTTTAAAATTGCAAGCATTTTTTTCAAAAATTCGAAAATTTTCTGCGACCGCAGGTGAGATTGTTTTTGGAGCGCAGCCGTGCATTGCATTAATTTGCAGTTTCAACGATGTTAGTGTTGCTAAGGGGAAGTGAGAGCCGGTAAATGAAGTGAAAGACAAAGCACAAAACGTCAAACTCGTCGCTACGCTCCTCATATATGTGACGTTTTGCACTTTAACACTTCATTTACCGGCTCTCGCTTTCCCTAAGTAACACTAAACATCATCTCAAATGTCATATTAATGCAATGCACGGCTGCGCTCCCAAAAAATCTCACCGGCTGCCACAGTACCTGTACTTTATCATTTTTTTCTTTGTATATTAATAAATTCACACAAAGTCAAACAAACTGATCTGGTTGGACTCAGGCAGATTTCCAAGCAGTCCCAGATCTGACATCAGATCTACCACTGTCTTTGACACCTTAGTGCGCTCTCTGAAATCATCTTTCGAGAGGAACGGACCGTCTTTGGCGGCCTCCACCACCTGATCTGCCGCCTTCTCTCCCATTCCTTCAATACTGCTTAAGGAGGGCATGATCTTGCCGTCGATAATCTGGAAATCTCTTGCATGGGCGGTAAAGATATCGATAGGCATAAATTCAAACCCGCGTGCATACATTTCCTGAACAATCCTCATATCACCATAGGCTTCTTTTTCCTTATTGGACAAGGTATCTGAGCGCTTCTTATAATCTGCCATGATGTTTTCCAGGTGCTTCTGTCCCTGACACATGAGTTCGTAAGAGAACGCTTTCGCACGGATACTGAAAAATGCAGCATAATATGCCAAAGGATAATAAATCTTGCAGTAAGCGATTCTCCAGGCCATCATGACATACGCCACTGCGTGAGCTTTGGGGAACATATACTTTATTTTTTCACAGGACCAGACATACCATTCCGGAACATTGTGTGCCAGCATATCAGCCTTCCATTCCGGCCACTTATCGCTCTTTCCTTTTGCCACCACGCCTTTGCGGACTGCCTCCATGATTTTAAAGGATGCGTCGGCTTCCACACCCATACGGATCAGATACGTCATGATATCATCTCTGGTACAGATCGCGGTAGAAATCGTAGCTTTTCCCTCCTGTATCAGGGTCTGGGCATTTCCAAGCCATACGTCCGTCCCGTGGGAAAGCCCCGCAATACGTACCAAATCCGAAAAGCTTTGAGGCTTAACGTCGATCACCATCTGCATGGCAAAGTCTGTTCCAAACTCAGGAATGCCCAATGCCCCAAGCTTCGTACCGCCGATCTGATCCGGAGTAACGCCAAGGGCATCCGTATTCTGGAAAAGGGACATGACTTTTTTGTCATCCAAAGGAATGGTCACAGGATCCACTCCGGTCAGATCTTGTAGCATACGGATCATGGTAGGATCATCATGTCCCAGAATATCAAGTTTCAGCAGATTGTGATCGATGGAATGATAGTCAAAATGTGTGGTTACCGTGTCCGTGGTCATATCATTTGCCGGATGCTGCACCGGGGTAAAGGAATTGATATCCTGACCGATGGGCAACACAATAATACCGCCCGGATGCTGTCCCGTACTTCTTCTGATACCGGTGCACCCCAGAGACAGCCTGCCGATCTCGCATCCTCTCTTATGAATTCCACGCTCCTCAAAATAATTCTTCACATAGCCGAAAGCCGTCTTATCCGCCAAGGTACCGATGGTTCCTGCACGATACGTCTGGCCTGCGCCAAAAATAACTTCTGTATATTTGTGTGCCTTAGATTGATATTCTCCCGAGAAATTCAGGTCGATATCAGGCTCCTTATCACCCTTGAAGCCCAGGAACGTCTCAAACGGAATATCAAATCCGTCTTTATGTAAAGGTTTACCGCACACGGGACAATCCATATCCGGCATATCGATTCCGGCCGCTCCCATATCCGCATATTTTTTCACATGTTCACTGTCAAAATCCACATAATGACAATCGCTACAGTAGTAGTGCGGTGCCAGAGGATTTACCTCCGTGATCCCCGCCATAGTTGCCACGAAGGAACTTCCCACGGATCCACGGGATCCTACCAGATAACCGTCCTCCACAGACTTCCACACCAGCTTCTGCGCAATGATATACATCACCGCAAATCCGTTGGTGATAATGGAGTTTAATTCTTTTTCCAATCGCTTTTCTACGATTTCAGGCAGATTAGGACCATAAATTTCATGAGCTCTGTTGTAACAGATTTCCGTCAGGGTCTTGTCACTGTCAGTGATCACAGGTGCACATTTGTCAGGTCTTACCGGCGCAATGGTCTCAATCATATCTGCTATCATATTGGTGTTGGTAACCACAACTTCTTTGGCTTTCTGAGAACCCAGATATGCAAATTCCTCCAGCATTTCCTCTGTGGTGTGCAGATAAAGCGGTGCCTGATCGTCCGCATCCGGAAATCCCTTTCCTGCCATGATGATCCTGCGGTAAACCTCATCCTCCGGGTCCAGAAAATGTACGTCACAGGTGGCAACCACAGGCTTGTGAAACTGTTCTCCCAAGTCAACGATCCGCTTGTTCAGATTCAGAATATCCTCCATGGAATTAACAGTTCTGACCCTTTCCGATTCAATCATAAACCGATTGTTTCCTCTGGGCTGAATCTCCAGATAATCGTAAAAATTCACTATTCTGGCAATCTCAGCGTCAGACCTTTCATCCAGCAACGCCTGATACAGTTCTCCGGCCTCACAGGCACTTCCGATGATCAGTCCTTCCCTGTATTTCTGTATCATACTCTTGGGTATTCTGGGCTGCTTATTAAAGTACGTCAGATGAGACATGGATATCAACCTGTACAGATTGATTCGTCCCATATCGTTTTTAGCAAGCAAAATAGCGTGATGACTGCGCAGTCTTTTGGTCGCTTCAACGCTGGATGCTCCAAGTGCATTCACCTGTTTCAGCGTATGCGCTCCCTGCTCTTCAAGCATAGGAATAAATTTCACAAAAATATGTGCCGTAGCCTCTGCATCATCCACTGCCCTGTGATGATTTTCCAGAGAAATATTGAGCGTCTTGGCCACCGCATCCAGCGTATGCTTTGCCTGATTCGGCAAAAGCACTCTGGCAATAGCCAGTGTGTCAACATAAGTAAATTCCGTTGAAAATCCCAGCTTCCTGGCATTTTCAATAATAAAGCTCATGTCAAAACTTGCATTGTGGGCAACCAGCACACACCCTTTACAAAATGCAAGAAACTGCGGTAAAACTCCATCAATTGCCGGTGCATCCAGTACCATTTCGTCATTGATACCTGTCAGTTTCTCAATTTCAAACGGAATCGGCACGTCCGGATTGACAAAGGCTGAATATCTGTCCACGATCCGGCCACCGGATACTTTCACTGCACCAATCTCAATAATCTTATTGTTTACCGGAGAAAAGCCGGTGGTCTCAATATCAAACACCACAAAATCAGCATCCAGATCCTGACCACGGTCTCCTGTAACCGTTTCCTTCAAGTCATCAACCAGATACGCTTCCACCCCGTATATAATTTTAAAAAAGTCCTGTTTGTCGGGATTTTCCTCTCCCGCTTCCTTGCGTTTCCCTTTCTCGGCCTTCCAAAGATCATCCCACACATGGTTGGCATCCGTGAAGCCCTGCACACAACCATGGTCCGTAATGGCAATGGCTTTATGCCCCCATTTATATGCCCTCTTCACAATATCTTTGGCTTCCGAGACACCGTCCATATCACTCATCTTGGTATGACAATGCAGTTCCACTCTACGCTGTGTGGCATTGTCTTTCCTCGAAGTGGTAAAGTCAGGAATTTTTTTAATGCCGGAAATGGATCCGATGGACAATTCATGGTCAAATTTATCCACCATACTGATGCCCTTCAGTTTAATAAAAGCACCTTCTTTTATTCCGGAAAGAATTTCTTCCACCTGATCATTTCTGGCAAACATTTTTACCGTCATGGTGTCCGTAAAATCCGTTACATCGAAGATGATGATGGTTTTCTCATTCTTGATCTCTCGTTTATCAAGAGAAAGAATCTGTCCACGGATCACAACTTCACCCATTTCTCCGATGATGTCCTCAATCTTAATTGCCTCATCTTCAAAATCTCTTCCGTAAAGCACATCGGGATTGTCAGATCTCTTTACACTGCCGCGGTTATAATCGCTTCCTCTTCCGCCTTCTGCCTTCTTAAACTTCTCTTTTTGATCACCCTTGTGGAATTCGCCCTGCTTAAACTCCGTTTTTCCCTGAAAACCGTTTTTCAAAGAAGATTCCTTTTTCTCATCCGGTTCCGGAATGTTCCTCTCTTCTGTAGGTGGCTCAGGCTGATTGCTTTTTAAAACGACAACAAAATCATCGTCTTCTCTCTTTTTCTCCGTCTCCTGATATGCCATCTGTATGGCAATCGGAAAACCACAGCGCTCTACCAGAATTTTTTCCAGAATACGCACCAGTTCCTGCTCTCTGCCACGGACCAGCACATTGTCATCAACCGCCAGTATCATCCTGTTTTCTTCCGGAAAATCAATCTTCGCCGTCCGGAAAGTATTGTATTCCACATGGCTGTAATCCAACAGTTCCTGAAGTATACTGTCATAATATACATCCAAAAGCTTTTGGGGCGTATACTGTTTAGACAATTCAAACCTCTCGTAAATCTTGACGGTCATTTTCACATCAGAGAACAATTGTGTTTTGATCTGCTTTTCAACTGTCTTGACGATATCCTTCGTGATCAGCTTCGTGCTGAATAAATGTATTCTCAAAAAATCTCTGCTCCTGGTAGCAGAGATTTTTTCCACACTGGTCTGTTCCAAATAATCATGTATTCTTTTTTCAAGGGTAAGTGAGGGAAATACCTCAAAAAACGGTTTGCCCATAATTGCCTCTTCCTAGTCCTGCCAGTGATCCAACTCCTCCTTCAAAACAGCAAGTAACTGTTCTTCAGGTACCTTTCTGATGATCCGGCCTTTCTTAATCAATAATCCTTCACCGATACCTCCGGCGATACCGATATCTGCTTCTTTCGCTTCACCCGGGCCGTTTACGGCACAGCCCATTACAGCCACCTTGATGTCAAGAGGATAATCCTCCACCAACTTCTCCACTTTCCCTGCCAGGGAAATCAGATCAATCTGGGTGCGCCCACAGGTCGGGCAGGAAACCACTTCCACACCGCCGGTCCGAAGTCCAAGGGTCTTAAGGATCAGCCTTGCCGACCTGATCTCCTCCACCGGATTGCCGGTCAGGGACACACGTATCGTATCGCCGATTCCCTGATGCAGGATAATACCAAGACCCACAGCAGATTTGATATTTCCGCTCTGAACTGTTCCTGATTCCGTGATACCCACATGCAGAGGATATATGGTCTTGCCCGCCAGTATTTCATGAGCCCTTACACACATCAAAACATCCGATGACTTGATACTGATCACCAGATTGTCATAACCCATTTCTTCAATGATATGCACCTTGTCTAAGGCACTTTCCACAATGCCTTCCGCAGTGACACCGCCGTATTTCTCCAAAAGCGGTTTCTCCAAAGAACCGCTGTTCACTCCCACACGAATAGGGATTCCCCGTTCCCTAGCCACATCTACCACAGCCTTTACCTTATGGGCAGTACCGATATTTCCGGGGTTGATGCGAATCTTGTCTGCCCCGTTCTCCATGGCGGCAATGGCCATCTTATAATCAAAGTGAATATCCGCCACCAACGGAATATGAATCTGCTTTTTAATCTCTTTTAACGCAAGGGCCGCCTCTTGTGTGGGCACTGTACAGCGTATGATCTCACAACCGGCCGCCTCCAGTGCCAGAATCTGGGCAACTGTTGACTTAATATCCTCTGTCCTGGTATTGGTCATGGACTGAATCAGAATCGGATGACCGCCTCCGATCACTTTATCGCCAATGGTAATCTGTTTTGTGTGATCTCTATACATGAATGTCAATCCTTCCTTTCAACATTTGCTCTGTTATTATACTACCAAAAATATCGTCTAAAATCCAGTGGCAGATGCATTTTTCTCATAAAACCCCGTACCAACCTGCCTGACATAAGGTGTCATGCATAGTTTCATCAGAATCCGCTGCATTTCAGGATAAGAAAGTTCTAACCCTGCAGCCTCCCTGATCTGTTCCACAGATCTGGGATATAAATCGAGGCCGCTATATACCCGCTTCTCCAACACTTCCTTAAGTGCCGGTGTGCCCGGCATTTCTTTGTCGCTTATTTCCCGGAAAACACTTTGTTTTTTCAGTTTTTCCGGAAACAATTGACTCATCTCCCCAATAAATTCTTCCGGAGACAAAATGATACCGGCTCCTTGTTTGATCAATCTGTTACAGCCGTCACTCAGTCGGTCTGTAAGTCTACCCGGAACCACATACACCTCTCTCCCCTGTTCCAGCGCCATGTCAACCGTGATTAACGTGCCGCTCTTTTGCCGTGCCTCCACCACGATCACCGCATCCGACAAACCGCTGACAATACGATTCCTTGGTGGAAACAACTGGGACTTTGGAAGAATCCCCGGGCGATAAGATGATAAAATCCCCCCTCCGGCAATCAGCCTGTCATAGAGCCGCCTGTTGCTCTCCGGATAACACACATCCACACCGCATCCAAGCACACCGAAAGAAGTTCCTCCCGCCTCAAGTGCCGCCTCCTGACTGATTCCGTCGATTCCTCTTGCCATACCGCTGATCACTTGTACGCCGTTTTTACCCAGAGTCTTTCCCAGTTCTTTTCCCACAAATCTGCCATACTCTGAACACTCCCTTGCTCCGATAACGGCAACACTTAAGATATCCTCTCTTGGAAGAATACCCTTATAATATATTCCGTAGGGTGGATCCGCTGTGTTCCTCAACCGTGCAGGATACCCGTTGGAATCCAGCGAAACAAAACTGATTCCACTCTGACACAGTTTTTCATATTCCTCCCTGACGTTCCAGCTTCGCATATGCTCCCGGGCTCTTTCAAACTGTTTTCTCGTCAAAACCCTTTCATACTCCTTGGGTACCTCTTTCGAACCGCAGAGTCTTTCATATATCCTCTCAGCCTTCTTATGAATCTTCAGCAGTTTCAAGATAGTTTTATCCCCAACGCCGGAAAGATTCTGAAGCCAATAGGCATACGCCATATCATACATTCTTTTCTCCCCTTCCCCAATAAACGTCATCATTCGCCCGATAACAAATAGCTTCCAGCAAATGCTCTTCCCTGATCATCTCTTCCCCGGAAAGATCAGCGATCGTACGTGCCACCCTCAAAATTCTGTAATAAGCTCTTGCGCTCAACTTCATGGCATCATACGCTTCCTCCATCACTCTCATTAACTTCTGATTGAGTTGACAATATCTGTCCATATCGGAGGACGGAATCTGCCCATTAAACCGTAGTCCCGTTCCCCGAAACCGCTCCTCCTGCATTTTTCTGGCTTTCATTACACTCCTTCTGATGGAATCACTGCTCTCACTTCCCTTTTTCCGAAGACTTGCAATCGGTACCGGTCTGATCTCCACACTGAGATCGATCCTGTCAAGCACAGGTCCCGAAACCTTTCCCAAATACCGTTTCACTGCTGACTCTTTACAGCGGCAACGGTTGGGATCCGGATAATAGCCGCAGGTGCAGGGATTCATGGCACACACAAGCATAAAATCTGCCGGATATGTGATATTACCGTAGGCCCTCGCGATCTGCACCTCATGCTCCTCCATAGGCTGACGCATACAGTCCAGAGTAGTCCTCGCGAACTCCGGGAGCTCGTCCAAAAACAAAACTCCCTTGTGGGCTAAGGACATGATTCCCGGACGCGGCACACTGCTTCCGCCGGTCAGCGCAGTCTTGGTCACCGTATGGTGTGGACTTTGAAACGGTCTTTTTGTCACGATCGGCATATCCTCTTTCAGCATGCCGGCCACACTATAAATAGCCGAAACCTCCATGCTTTCCTCCCCGGAAAGAGGAGGTAAAATCCCCGGAATCCGCTTTGCTATCATACTTTTTCCAGCTCCCGGCGGACCAATCAACAATAAATTGTGAAATCCGGCTGCGGCGATCTTAGCCGCTCTAACCGCCCCTTCCTGTCCGCAGACATCTGCAAAATCTTCTGTGATCTCACTCTTTTCCGGCAGAATAATACTTTCCGGATGAACCACAGGGATGACCGAATCCCGCTCCTCTTTCTCTGCCTGCAAAAACCGGATGACCTGACAGATATGGTCTGCACCTCTGATCTCCATCACTGATGCAGCCGCACCTTCCAAAGCATTACCGGAAGGGAGGATACATCTTCTCATTCCTTTTGAAAATGCTTCCTGCACAATCGGAAGGATCCCTCTCACCGGCTTTAACTCCCCATCCAGTCCCAGTTCTCCCGCAAACAGGATTCCGTCCAGGGAAACTTTGTCAAAATATCCCATGGAGGCTAACATCCCCACTGCAATGGGCAAATCAAAGGCTGTTCCCTCCTTTCTGATATTTGCAGGGGCAAGATTAACTGTTATCTTCATAGGTGGCAAATCGTAACCTGCATTTCTGAGGGCAACCATCACTCTTTCCTTGGCCTCCCTGACCTCTCCGCTCAACGACCCAACCATACCAAAATAAGGCAGACCTGTGGAAATATCCACTTCTACCTGCACCAAATAAGCCGTGATGCCATACAGCCCACCTGAATAAACTGTACTTATCATAGAATCTCCTTTCATGATTCAATTGTTACATGGGAAATACTTTCAAGAATTGTGAATTGAAATTTCCATAGATTAATAGAAACTGACTGCGAAGGGCCGGTGTACTGATCACACCAGCCACCTCCGGCTTTTTTAAAAATACTGTCTCAGCTTAGAAAGGGCCTTTTTCTCAATACGGGAAACATAGCTTCTGGAAATGCCAAGCTTTGCACCCATCTCGCTCTGGGTAATCTCTTCTCTGCCATCCAGACCATACCTGCAAAGAATAATCTCCCTCTCTCTCGGCGTCAACTTCTCTTCCAGCAAAGCTCTCAGCTTTCTGATATTGTTGTTAAGTTCCAGACTTTCCACCACATCCATCTGTTGCTGCTCGATCACATCTACCAAATGGATCTCATTTCCTTCTTTATCCTGACCAATCGGTTCAAACAGGGAGACCTCACGGGACGTTTTCTTTTTACTCCTTAAAAGCATCAGAAGTTCATTATCAATACAGCGGCATGCATAAGTAGCCAGCCTTCCTTTTCCGGCATCAAAAGAATCTATCGCTTTCATCAGTCCGATGCAGCCAATGGAGATCAAATCTTCCATATCCTCGTCTACATTCTGATATTTCTTTGCCACATGTGCCACCAGACGAAGATTTCTTTCGATCAGGACTTCCTTTGCCTTCCTTGCCTCTTCATTGCTTCCCTCTTTCAGCAGCTTCACATAAAATGCTTCTTCTTCTGAGGTTAAGGGTTTTTGAAAGGTTTCCAAAACAACCTCCGTAGGTTTTCTCTTAACAATAGTTTATGATGAAAACCTTGCGCAAGTGCCTTTCCTAATCAAAAGAATGATGCCCGCAAGCATCAAAACAAAAACTGTGCCATTACATAATTGCTGACATCCATACCTCTGTCCGTCAGAAAATAAATGACATCTTCCGGATCATTTGTGATGGCATCTCCTGACCGTGAAACCTTTCTCTCAGCCAAAAGTCCATCCTGCTTATTCTTTTGCAGAACCGTTCCGTAAACCTGTGAAAGGTCACGTCCGAATACTTTTCTGAATCTGTTCCCGGACACGCCTTCCGTCATGCGAAGTCCCAGAAACATAAATTCTTCCATCCTGTCCTCAAGAGAAAGCTCGGTAACATCCTCCCTGCAGGAGAGGGAATCTGATAGATACCGCGCCATGTCCTTGTCATTACTGAATCTGCATTCTTTCATGAGAGAAGCGCTGCCGATCCCAAAACCAAGATACTCTGTCCTCTGCCAGTAGCCGCAGTTGTGAATACATTCATAACCGTCTCTGGCATAATTGGAGATCTCATATCTGTGAAAACCGTTAGCTTTCAAAATCTCTCCAGTCATTACATACATCTTCCGTTCCGTCTCCTCGTCCGGAAGCGCAAGCTTACCCTGTTCCTGCAGATGGAAAAAAGGGGTTCCTTCCTCGACGATCAGACTATAGGCAGAAATATGCTCCGGCACCGTCGGAAGTGATATCAATGACTGAAGGGTCCTTCGGAAACTGTCTGTTGTCTGCCCCGGAAGTCCACTCATAACATCCACATTGATATTGGCAAAGCCCTCTGCCCTTGCATCCTCATACGTCTGCAGAAAATCCGCATACGTATGAATCCTGCCGAGAATCTTAAGTTCTTCGTCGCAGGCAGATTGTAGACCGATACTCAGCCTGTTGATCCCGGCATTACGGTAAACTTTCAGTTTTTCTCTGTCCACCGTACCCGGATTTACCTCTATGGTGATCTCCGCATTTTCCGTAAGCTGATATCGGCTACGGATCTCCTCCATGATACGTTCGATCCACCCGGCATCTGCCACAGACGGTGTTCCGCCACCGAAAAAAACGGACTGCACCCGATACTCTCTGCACTCTGCACTTCTTCCTACTAACTCTGCCAAAAGTGCAGCCATGTACCGTTCACGGGTCATCAGATCCCAGGGACCGGAAAGGAAATCGCAGTACCGGCATTTGCTGACACAGAAGGGAATGTGCAGATACAGTTCAAGCAATGGTTTGTTATTTCCTGTCATCTAACTTTAACACACTCATAAATGCTTTCTGAGGAATCTCCACGTTGCCGATCTGACGCATACGTTTCTTACCCTCTTTCTGTTTCTCAAGGAGCTTCTTCTTACGGGTAATGTCACCGCCGTAACACTTTGCAAGCACGTCCTTACGAACTGCCTTTACCGTCTCTCTGGCAATGATCTTGCCGCCTACAGCTGCCTGGATCGGAATTTCAAATAAATGTCTGGGGATCTCGTCCTTCAGCTTCTCACACATCTTGCGGCCTCTCTCATAGGCAGAATCCGCGTGCACAATAAAGGAGAGAGCATCCACTTCTTCTCTGTTGATCAGGATGTCCAGTTTCACAAGAGAGGACTGCTCATAGCCCTTCAGATCATAGTCAAAAGAAGCATATCCTCTGGAGCGGGATTTCAGTGCATCAAAGAAATCGTAGATGATCTCATTCAGCGGAAGCTCGTACTTCAATAAAGCTCTGGTTCCTTCAATATACTCCATTCCCATATAACGGCCACGCCTTTCCTGACAAAGTTCCATGATGGAACCGATAAATTCGGAAGTCACCATGATCTCCGCACTGACAATGGGCTCCTCCATGTATTCAATCTCTGCAGGATCCGGCATATTGGTGGGATTGGTCAGTTCGATCACCTCACCGTTCGTCTTATAGATCTTATAAACAACGCCGGGAGCGGTGGTCACCAGGTCCAGATTATACTCTCTCTCCAGTCGCTCCTGAATGATCTCGAGGTGTAAAAGGCCAAGGAAACCGCAACGGAAACCAAAGCCCAACGCCACTGAGGTCTCCGGCTCATAATTCAGAGAGGCATCATTTAACTGCAGCTTCTCCAGTGCATCCCGAAGATCCGGATATTTGGCACCGTCAGCAGGGTACATACCACAGTATACCATGGACTGTACTTTCTTATATCCGGGCAGAGGTTCAGCGCAGGGACGCCTGTCATCTGTCACGGTGTCGCCAACTGCCGTGTCCTTCACATTCTTGATAGATGCCGTAATATAGCCTACCATTCCGGCACTCAGTTCGTCACAGGGAATAAACTGACCGGCGCCGAAATAACCGACTTCAACGACCTCCTGCTTTGCTCCGGTAGCCATCATACGGATCAACGTGCCCTTTTTCACTGTACCTTCCATAATGCGGCAGAAAATGATAACTCCCTTGTAAGAATCGTAGACAGAGTCAAATATCAGTGCCTGAAGGGGATTTTCCGGATTCCCTTTTGGTGCAGGTATCTTATGGACGATCTGCTCCAAAACCTCCTCAATGCCAATGCCGTTCTTTGCTGAGATCAGCGGTGCATCCTGGGCCTCAAGTCCGATCACATCCTCGATCTCATCCTTCACCCGGTCAGGCTCCGCACTGGGCAGATCTATTTTATTGATCACTGGAAATACATCCAGATTGTGATCAAGTGCCAGATACACATTAGCCAAAGTCTGCGCCTCAATTCCCTGGGCGGCATCCACCACAAGAATGGCACCGTCACAAGCAGCCAAGGATCTGCTTACCTCATAGTTAAAGTCCACATGACCGGGGGTATCTATCAGATTAAAAATATACTCTTCTCCATCCTGCGCTTTATAAACGGTTCTGACGGATTGGGCCTTGATCGTGATGCCCCTCTCTCTTTCAAGATCCATGTTGTCAAGCACCTGCGCCTGCATCTCGCGGCTGGTCAGGAGTCCTGTCTTCTCAATAATTCTGTCAGCCAGGGTAGACTTGCCGTGATCTATATGTGCAACGATACAAAAGTTGCGGATTTTGCTTTGGTCGATTGTTGCCATCTGCCTGTTCCTTTCTTACTCAATCTGAAATGATTGTAACAGAAAAGCATAAAACCCGCAAGAGAAATCACATAAGAGAATCTACGAAAAAACAATCACTCCTCACCCGACAATACCATGTCAAGAATATGTGCCAAAGGGTCGCAGGCATTCATTGCCTCTTCCACCGTATTGTTCTGCGCACCCAACTCCACCAGCAGATTTCTGGCACGCAGATGCATGTTGTACCGATATGCTTTCAGATATACCTTTCTCGTCAGTCCCGGGTAATATTCCAAAGCCTTTTTCTGAAGCTGAAAGGAAAAAGCCAGATTCCCTTCCAGATTCTCATTGTATAGATAAGATATGTTTCCGGTTTTCCGGGTGCGGCTCAGACCGTTAAAAAACATGAACCGGGCCGTCGGCCTGCCATCCAGATCCATCACAAGCCTTGTCTCTTCCTCCACAGCATCCCGGTGCAGATCTATTACTACCTGTATTGTGGGATTTTCTTCCAGTATCTTCTCGATTTCAGGCAAAGCCACAGAATAGGCATCGTCTCTGGAGGGCAGATCATAGGAACCATTGTGATGAAGCACCTGATACCCGTAAGTTTCCGTCAGTATTTTGGCCAAATTCGCTCCCACACCAACAATTGATGTACTTGGATCTCCGGGAACGGAGTCCGAAAAAGCCTCCTGGGAATGAGTGTGATAAATCAGGATCTGCGGACCCTCAGAAACTTTTGAAATGGTCAGATCTGCGGCTTCCATTTTATTAATATCTAACAGTTCGCGGCTTCCATTGGTTGATTTATCCACTGTATAAAAAGTCTTAAGCATTGTTTCATAATCCGAAAGCGCCTCCGTATCCAATGCGACAAGTTTCGCAGTGTGAGGCACAAACACATCCGTCAACTCTTCTGCATTCAGTCCTGTCTGCACTTGATTTTGCGCTCCCTCTACCGCTGCCTGATTTTCAGCCTCAAACAGGGCATCCACAGATCCCTCACCTGATTCCGCCAGCAAAATCATATCCAGCGTCATCTGTTCTGCCGCTTCAGTCTGTGCGGAATCGACGGATCCGTCAAAAAACAGAAGCGGCACCATCTTCTTTATCTGCTGTCCGGCCAGACGTTTCAATGCATTTGAGCCATTGCTCTGCACATAAGAAAAAACCGGAACAAAGGCATCCCACACCTCTGTTTCAGCCTTCTCTCCTATATACTGAAACAGAGCATTTTTTATGGAATCAGTTCCCTTTTCACCGCCTCCTTTTCCGCCGGACAAAACAATCAGCAAAAGAAAAGCCAGTCCCACGAAGGCGATGGCCGGACCCACATATGGATTTCTGAATTTAACAGCCATACACTCCTTTACACAAAAGGTTGTTCTAAATATATGCTGCAAAAATGCATACTATTCCTGAGATTCCTTCAGCTCCAGCGCAAGATTGATCCCCTCTGACACGGTATAACTGACCCGTTTGATCACAGCATCAATATCTTTCCCTGTCATATACATATTATTGAGTTCGGAAAAGGCCGAACGATGCTGTCCCATATATTTCACAGTGTCAAACTCCTCTTCGCCGCTTAACAGCCGCTCCAGAGCATCCCCCACAATCGTGGCAGCATCCACCACAGTCGGGACGCCGATTGCGATCACCGGCACGGAAAGGCTTTCAAAGGTCAGGGCATTCCTGTGATTCCCCACGCCGGACCCCGGCTGTATTCCGGTATTCGTGATCTGAATCGTCCTGTTCAGCCTCTTGGTACTCCGCGCCGCCAACGCATCAATCACTACTACCACATCCGGCTTCGTCTCGTCAACTACTCCTTTAATAATTTCAGCTGTCTCCATCCCGGTCTTAGCCATTACACCGGGCTCAATACTGCTGATCTGATTCATGATTTCTTTGTTATATGCTGCTTTACCGTATGTTTTTACCACATGTCTTGTAATAAACAGATTGTCTACCACTTGAGGGCCCAAGGCATCCGCTGTTACCTCCCGGTTTCCAAGTCCCACCACCAGAATAGACTGTTCGGAACCGCTGTTCGGTATCATCTCCCGCAATTCCTCTGCAAGGCACTCCGAGATTTCTCTGTGATAACCCTCATCCGGTTCCACCATTGCCGGAGCTTCCATTGTCACATAGACACCAATCGGTTTTCCCATGGCTTTGGCAGCATTTTTGGTGTCGATCATAACCTTTGTCACTCTGATATCATCTTCTTCTCTGTAATACTCCTCCACGCGGACACCGCGCAGTTCACTGTCTGCGTCAGATATGCTTTCGCGAGCTTCTAACGCTAGATCGGTCCTCACTTGAAAATCACTCATATAATCCTCCTACGAATATGGTAGAAAGTATTTGCATTTTTTAATGAAATATGTATTGACAAATCAGAGTTTTTTTTATACAATAATGCCGTATGTTTACGTTAGTCTTCCGTGTCTGGCTAAAGTGAAACATTTTCTTGAGAAAAAAACAGAATGCATATGAAAATGGAGGTGTAGATCTTGGCTAACATCAAATCCGCTAAAAAGAGAATTTTAGTAAACCGCACAAAGGCTGAAAGAAATAAGTCTATCAAGTCCGGCGTTAAGACAGCTATGAAGAAAGTATTCGCTGCTATCGAGGCAGGCGATAAGGAAGCCGCTAAGGCTGAACTTGCTGCTGCTACTAAGACCATCGAGATGGCTGGCACCAAAGGCGTTTACCACAAGAACAACGTTGCCAGAAAAGTTTCCCGTCTTAGCAAAGCTGTAAACGAGATGGCTTAATTGTTTCGACATCATAAATGCACAGTAAAAGCACCCATACCGTCATGTGGGTGCTTTTTTTGCATGATAGAAAAGACACTCCGTTAGGATGCGCACTCGCGCGTACAAGGTAAATGTCGCTTTCGCGACCGCGCTCGGCGCGAGAGTCCGCAAGCGGACTCTCTGTTCTACATTGAAAAATTCCTTTATGAAAGCTTCTTTACATAAGCACGTCTCTTCTTATGCTGAACAGCCTTAAAACGCTTCCACAGGTTCTGAATCTTTACATTGGACTCCAGATTGAGGTTGGTCTCAGCATATTCTACGTTGCCGTCCTTAAGATAATGCATCAGCTCCACCATAGTCACGATTACAACACCGCTGTTCATGTATTTAGGAGACACAGCAATCAGTGCAAGGTCCAGGATCTCAGGCTTTTTAGCTGCTTTCAGAATACGGAGCAGGGTGGCCGGAGTCAGTTTGCCGCCTGATTTCTGAACCGCCTTTGCAATGCTGGGAAGCACAACGCCAAAGCAAACAATCTTGTCATTCTCGTCCTGAATGATGCTGATATAGTTAGTATTCAGCAGAGTCTTAAAGTTCTCCAGAATCATAGCTTTTACCTTATCGGAATAGGGAACTGTTCCGTAAAGATGGCCGTAGCACTCGTCAAGGAGTTCAAATATCTCATCTGCATACAGAGCCAGAAGCTTATTGAGATTTTTCTCTGTGCACTTATGAAGTTTAAATTTCTTCATGATCAGGTCAGCCATTTTGTCGAGCGGCTCAATATCTCCATCCGGTGCATATATTTTGCTC
This sequence comes from Acetatifactor sp., assembly GCA_045579545.1. Taxonomy (GTDB): domain Bacteria; phylum Bacillota; class Clostridia; order Lachnospirales; family Lachnospiraceae; genus Acetatifactor. The sequence goes on from JAZNMF010000009.1 coordinate 16,442, forward strand.
TCCAGCCAGTCAACTTCCTTGCCATAGCCACAGTGCTCGATCAGCTTTGCATAGTATTCGTAATTATACTGTTCTTCAAAGGTTGCCAGCTGATCAAAGCCTTCAATCAGCAAGCCCTCTCTCTCCTGATCGGAGAAGCCAAGAGGACCGCAGACAGTATCCATCCCTTTCTCCAGAGCCCACTTTTCAATAGCACCAAACAAAGCTTCTGCCACTTCTGTGTCATCAATAGCATCAAATCTGGTAAAACGAACTCTCTTCTCACCACGCAGTTCATTGCTGGATCTGTTCAGGATTCCGGAGATTCTTCCTACCATTTCGCCGTCTCTGTAAGCATTGTAATATACAGCCTCATTGGTCTCATAATAAGCATAATCTTCACTGAAGATCTTTTTCTCATCACCATAGAGAGGCGGCACAAAATAGGGATTCCCTTTGTAAAGCTTTAAAGGAAAATCCAAAAACTCTTTCTGCTGCTTTTTACCGGTTACTTCTGTTACTGTTATCATTCGTTTGTCCTCACCCTTCATAAAGTTTTTTTTAGGTTACCTTCTCATGCCGCCACCGCCATGTCTGACGCCGCTGCTGCTTCTATGACTGCCGCCACCGCCGGCACCGCCTGACGGTTTCGGAATATGCCTTTTGGTTATAAATTTGTTGACGAGATGATCTGATTTTTCCTTAAACTCAGGTTTTCCTCCGGCCACATAGGTACTTGCGTTCACCGTGTCCTTACCAACAGCCGACCTCATCTTTACAGCCACAAAGATCAGCATAATCACGGCCGGTATGATGATCAAAAGAAGCGGAAACGGAATATCTCCGTCCATAGAAGCAGATATCTCTTCTATTCCCGAATGATAAGCCCTGTAAGGATCCTCATCCGCATACCTGCTTACTGCACGCAAAATATCGTATTCATCCGATTCACCGATCTCATCAACCGCTCTGCCGCAGGTGGAAATCCAAGTGCCCTTCTGTCCCTCGTACCAATTGTCCAAAAGAAGCACACCATCGCCGTGCACCCCATCATATCCGTAACCCATCTGATCATAGAAATCATCTGCCAGGTTGCGCATATTGTAATTCCACTGGTAATCACCGGTTCCTACCGGCTCCTCTATGGTAACAAGCACGATATCACACCGTATCTCTTCTTCCGTCTCAGCAATCAGATTCCGCAGTGCTGCTTCTTCTTTCGGTGAAAGAACTTCAGCATAGTCATAAACCCGCTCGGAAGGGGCACTGCCATTGTCTCTTGAGGGAATGTCCTGCCCAAGACGGGAAACAGCCACCAAGGCCCACAATAAAAAGCACACACCTAATATAATAAACCAGATTTTGAAATAGCGCAAATACTGTTTTATGGCAATCTGCCGTATTTCTTTCTGCATATAACCATCCTCCTTTCCATTCACCTATAACATCATAAAGCCGTAATAGGCGAACAACAGGATTCCGGTGAGTACGCCAAAAAGTGTAGTACCGTATGCCCAGACTTTTGCTTTCGAAACCGGCACTCGTCCCACAATTTTTGCAGTCTGCCCATTGATATAAAAAGGATAGTCCTTATTCTTATACTGATAATTGTATTTCCAGACAGGCAACAGTCCGTAATTAGCCTTCAGACTGTTGACTCTCAAAGATTTCTCTCTGTCAGAAACACTGTTATAGCCGCTCACACTCTGTCTGACCAGACTGACCGTATCTTCTTCCATCTTCTGCCTGGAGCGCACCTGCATCTCCTCCGCGGCATAATTGTACCGCTCTCCATGAAAGCCCGACATATATTCCGGCTTGAACGGTTCCAGCTGACCATAGTCATAAGGCTCCATCAGGTCCATAACATCATCCGGCATTTTGATGGAAGCGTCAGCAGGCACTTTCTCAAAACCCACATTCACATCACGGCAAATATCGTAGATGCTGGTCTCAGTATACTGTACGTCTCCTGTGGTCCAGACCCTGATCTTACGCCCTTCACCGCGGTATGTATAATTCACATCATAATCGTGCAGCCAAAACGGCACATATTCGCCTTCCATGGTATCAAGCTGCACCTCAGACAAAAAGTCTGTGGGAGCAAAGGTTCGCTTCGCAAACTGTTTGCGCATCAGCTCTTTGACCGCCTTCTTACCGTGACTGAACGGAATGATGTAATCCGGCAGAAACTCACCTTCTACTCTCTCATTGAAAATAATATAATTGTCACAGTAAGGACACTGTGAAGCACTGGTAAATTCCTCTACCGGAACCTCGCCGCCACAGTTGGGACAAATATGAATGTCGCCCTCACTGTCCTTTCGCTGTTCACTTTTCTCACTGTCGCAAAAGGGACAGTACATCCCTTTCTTCTCCGGGCTGTAGATTACATTGCCGCCGCAATTCTTACACTGAAAAATCATACTGCCTCTCCTCACCTCTCACAGGCAAGATCTCTGATCACCTCACCTGCAAGAATCAGTCCCGCCACAGCCGGAACAAATGCCGTACTGCCCGGAACAGCGCGCCGCACCTGACCGGCACTTTCCCGATTACCTGAAACTTGTGCGGGCGTCATCGCCTGTTCTCTGGAATATATCACCTTGAGACGTTCGACGCCTCTTGTCTTCAGTTCCCGCCTCATCACTTTTGCCAAAGGACAGACGTTTGTTTCATAAATATCTGCCACCTCAAGTTGGGTGGGATCCAGTTTGTTGCCGGTTCCCATACTGCTGATAATGGGAATTCCAAGCTCAGCGGCAGCCATAACAAGATCGATCTTGGCCGTCACTGTATCAATGGCATCCACAATATAATCATATGCTTCAAAAGGAAACTTTTGCCGCTCAGTGGGCAAATAAAAGCATTCATATGTAACAACATTACATTGAGGGTTGATACTCCGGATCCGTTCTTTCATCACCTGTGTCTTATACTGTCCGACAGTATCGTGAGTTGCAATGATCTGCCTGTTGATATTGGAGACACTCACAACATCGTTATCGATCAGATCTATGGCACCTACACCGCTGCGCACAAGAGCCTCAACCACATGACCGCCCACACCGCCGATCCCAAATACGGCAACCCGTTTCTTATTAAGACGTTGGATTCCGTCCTCTCCAAGCAGCATGGCTGTCCTGACAAATTGTTCTTCCACGTTCGTCCTCCCCAGCAAGACACAGAATAAATCTTATGTTCCTATTATACTTTTGAATCGCCATATCGTCAACGAATTATTCTTCAGAATCTCAATTTCCAGTATTTACATGCGCATTTTGGCGGTTTTTGTATTATGATTGATTTGTAACAATTTTGTAACATTTTCAAAACGAAAGGAGTTTAACATGAAAAAAATGAGTTTACTGGCAGCCACTGTGCTTACAGCGGCAACCCTGGCAAGCACCACGATGACGGCGAATGCCGCATGCCTGCCCGGCAGCAACATAAATAAGAACACCATAAAAGTGATTGGAATGGGACAGGCGTGCGATCTGAATTCCCTGCTCTCACAGCTGAAAAACTGTCTGCCCGGCATCCAGCTTCCCAAACCGGAGTTGCCTGACACCGAAAGCCCATCTCCGGAACTGCCCTCTCCCGAACTGCCGGAACAGGAGTCGCCTGCGCCCGACCAAAATCTCACCTATGCGGAACAGGTAGTAAACCTTGTGAATGCAGAGCGTTCCAAAGAAGGACTGGCACCCCTGACACTGAATGCCAGAGTGACTGCAGCAGCACAAGTTCGCGCCAAAGAGATCGTATCTTCTTTTTCTCACACCAGACCGAACGGTTCCTCTTTTGCCACTGCATTGAAGGAGCAGAATGTCAGCTACCGCAGAGCCGGCGAGAACATTGCCTGGGGACAGAAATCTCCTGAGGCTGTGGTAAAGGCCTGGATGAACAGCGAAGGTCACCGGGCAAACATTATGAATGCCAAATTTACTTCCATCGGTGTAGGTTATTATCAGGTCAACGGTATCAACTACTGGTGTCAGCTGTTCACGTCATAACCCGGATTAAGCTTTAGCTTTCACACTTTAGTGTGACACGTCTTTTCTATAACACAAAAGAGTCCCGCCGGTCTGCCTGAAACAAGCCAACCGTGCGGGTCCTTTTATTTTCGTTTAAGTATAAACTTATTTGTTGTAGTTAACGATAGCACCGAAATCAGGCTTTAAGGATGCGCCGCCTACCAAACCGCCGTCGATGTCTGCCTGTGCAAACAGTTCAGGTGCACTGGAAGCAGATACAGAGCCGCCGTACTGGATACGGATCGCAGCTGCGGTTGCATCATCATAAATCTCAGCGATGCAGTCACGGATTGCCTTACATACTTCCTGAGCCTGCTCAGTGGTAGCAACCTTACCGGTTCCGATTGCCCAGATAGGCTCGTAAGCGATCACAGCGGTAGCTGCCTGTGCTGCGGTAACGTTCAGGAAAGCAATCTTGATCTGCTGACGAACAAAGTCAATGGTAACGCCTTGTTCTCTCTGAGTCAGAGTTTCGCCACAGCAGATAATGGGCGTAATGCCGTGCTCAAATGCCTTCAGGACCTTCTTGTTAACGGTCTCGTCGGTCTCAGCAAAGTACTCTCTTCTCTCGGAATGTCCGATGATAACATATTTAACGCCTACGTCGGTGAGCATATTGGGAGCGATCTCTCCGGTGTATGCACCCTTCTCTTCGTAATACATGTTCTCAGCACCGATATTGATGTTGGAACCCTTAGCAGCTTCCATAGCAGGTACGATATCGATAGCGGGTACGCAGAATACCACGTCAACGTCATCATTTGCCACAAGGGGCTTTAAGGTGTTTACCAATTCTACAGCCTGACTGGGAGTCATGTTCATTTTCCAGTTGCCGGCAATAATTTTCTTTCTGGCCATTATATTATCCTCTTTTCTGTTTTTTTCGATTCAGACATAGGTTGAGCGCCAAACGTCACTCTTAGTTGGCATCGTCAGCTGCTGCAACACCGGGAAGTTCTTTACCCTCCCAGAATTCCCGGGTAGCACCGCCGCCGGTGGAGATGTGGCTCATCTTGTCGCCGAAGCCAAGCTGGTTAACAGCTGCTGCGGAGTCACCGCCGCCAATGATGGTGGTTGCATCGGTCTCAGCCAGAGCCTTAGCCACTGCGATGGTACCTGCTGCAAGAGTAGGATTCTCAAATACGCCCATAGGTCCGTTCCAAACAACAGTCTTGGCAGACTTCACTGCCTCTGCAAACAGCTCAGCAGTCTTAGGTCCAATATCAAGACCTTCCATATCTGCAGGGATCTTGTCGGAATCTACATAAGAAACCTCGATAGGTCCGTCGATAGGGTTAGGGAAGCTTGCTGCGATGGTGGTATCGATGGGAAGCAGCAGCTTCTTGCCAAGCTTCTCAGCCTTATCCATCATCTCTTTACAATAATCAATCTTCTCATTGTCAACCAGGGAAAGACCTACTTCTTTGCCCTGTGCCTTTAAGAAGGTATAAGCCATACCGCCGCCGATGATCAGGGTATCGCATTTCTCAAGCAGATTGGAAATAACATTCAGCTTATCAGCAACCTTAGCACCACCAAGAATGGCAACAAAAGGTCTTACGGGATTCTCTACTGCATTTCCTAAGAAATTGATCTCCTTCTGCATCAGGTAACCAACAACGTTCTCGCCGCCCTTAGCGGTGATAAACTGGGTAACACCTGCTACAGATGCATGTGCTCTGTGGGAAGAACCGAAAGCATCACATACATACAGATCAGCCAGATCAGCCAGTTCTTTGCTGAACTCTTCACCATTCTTGGTCTCTTCTTTGCCGCGGAAACGGGTATTCTGAAGCAGAACAACATCGCCCTCTTCCATTGCTGCAACAGCTGCGGTTGCAGCTTCGCCGGTTACATTGTAATCAGCTACGAAAGTAACCTTTTTGCCAAGCTTCTCGGAAAGTCTCTCAGCAACGGGAGCCAGAGATTCGCCTTCGTTGGGGCCGTTCTTTACTTTGCCTAAGTGAGAGCAAAGGATTACTTTACCGCCGTCATTTAACAGCTTCTGGATCGTAGGCAGAGCAGCCACGATACGGGTTTCGTCGGTGATTTCACCGTTCTTAAGGGGTACATTAAAGTCACATCTTACAAGGACTCTCTTGCCCTTCGCATTAATGTCATCAACAGATTTCTTGTTTAAGCCCATTTTAGTGCCTCCATAAATAATATTAAAAAAAATGTCCTGTTGTATAAAAAGGATCCGGCCCTAAGACCGGACCCCTGATAGGTCTTGTTATATTCGCGCGATATGCTCAAAAATCCTTAAGCTAACTCGCTGAAGTACTTGATGGTGCGAACCATCTGAGAGGTGTAGCTGTTCTCGTTGTCATACCAGGAAACAACCTGTACCTGAGTGTTGCCGTCTTCCATAGGAGCAACCATGGTCTGGGTTGCATCGAAGATGGAACCGTAGGTGCTGCCGTTGATATCGGAAGAAACGATCTCGTCCTCATTGTATGCGAAGGACTCGGTAGCTGCTGCCTTCATAGCTGCGTTGATCTCATCCTTGGTAACTGCGCCCTTAACAACTGCTACCAGAATAGTGGTAGAACCGGTAGGGGTAGGAACACGCTGTGCAGAACCGATCAGCTTGCCGTTCAGCTCGGGAATAACCAGACCGATAGCCTTTGCAGCACCGGTGGAGTTAGGAACGATATTGCAAGCGCCTGCACGGCTTCTTCTCAGGTCACCCTTTCTCTGAGGACCGTCAAGGATCATCTGATCGCCGGTGTAAGCGTGAACAGTGGTCATGATACCGCTCATGATAGGTCTGCAATCGTTCAGAGCCTTAGCCATGGGAGCCAGACAGTTGGTGGTGCAGGAAGCTGCGGAGATAACGGTATCTTCGGGCTTTAAGGTGTTGTGGTTAACATTGTAAACGATGGTAGGCAGATCGTTTCCTGCAGGAGCAGAGATAACAACCTTACGAGCGCCTGCTGTGATGTGAGCAGATGCCTTATCCTTGGAGGTGTAGAAACCGGTACACTCTAAAACTACGTCTACCTTCAGCTCGCCCCAAGGAAGCTTGCTTGCGTCAGCTTCTTTGTAAATGGTGATGGTCTTACCGTTAACGGTAATGCTGTCATCGCCAGCTACTACGCTGTCAGCATATTTGTATTTACCCTGAGAAGAGTCATACTTCAACAGATGTGCCAGCATCTTAGGGCTGGTCAGATCGTTGATCGCTACTACTTCATATCCTTCTGCATCAAACATCTGTCTGAATGCCAGACGACCAATACGGCCGAAACCATTAATTGCAACTCTTACTGCCATTTTAGATTCCTCCTAAAATATAAATGATTTTATAGTATTTCGTCATCATAACATGTCCATACGCACAACAAAACATTCTTCCCGGCTGATATCCCAAAGAAGAACATCCTCGAAGCGTGTCACAGGATATTTTACTTTGACAAAATTTTGTCGCTCCCTTATTTTACCTAATTTCCTTAAAGAATTCAAGCCATAATTAAAAAAATATTGCATTTTATTTATTTTTTATATTTTTCTCTTTTCTCCTATGTTTTTTTATACATTTTTCTGATATGATACAGTATGATACAGCTATCACATACACGGAGGTGGCACTATGCCCATTACAGCAGATTATCATTTACATACAACCTTTTCTACAGACGGGATATCCCCCATGGAAGATATGGTCCTGCAGGGAATTTCAAAAGGACTGACCCATATGTGTTTTACAGAGCACAATGACTTTGACTACTTAGTATCGGAAGACTTTCCTGAAGGTTCATTCCTGGTCAATACGGATTCTTACCTCTACGAACTGTTAAGATTACGAAAAAAATATACAGACAAGATCAAGATCTGCTTCGGCGTTGAGCTGGGGCTTCAGTCTCACGTCATGCGGCAAAACAGCGTCTATGCCAAGAGCCGCGAATTCGATTTTATCATCGGCTCCGTGCACGTCTGCAACAGGCGTGACCCGTATTTCCCGGAATATTACGAGGGACGAAGTGAGGAAGAGGCGTACAGAGAGTACTTTTCCTGTATTATCGAAAACATCCGCAAGTTTTCCAATTTTGATGTCCTTGGACATATTGATTATGTGGTGCGCTACGGTCCCAACAAGGACCGGGAATATACTTACGAAAAGTACAGAGATCTGTTAGACACCATCATAGATCTTCTGATCGACAACGGCAAAGGGCTGGAGATCAACACCGGTGCCATCAAGGCCGGTTTAAAGGAGCTGCACCCCTCCTGCGCCATCCTGAAAAAATACAAGAAGCTGGGCGGCGAGATCATCACCATCGGCTCCGATGCCCATGATACAGCCAGGGTTGCAGAAGGCTTTGACCGTGCCGCAGAGATTTTAAAGGACTGCGGTTTTGGCTACTACACCATTTTCGAAAACAGGATACCCGAGTTTAAAAAACTGGTCTAAATGACTACTGACAGCATAAAAATATAGTCATTTCCACCATTGAGAGCAGAACTTCTTTATGTTAGTCTGTAAGAAGAATAGGTTATTTGTACAAATAAATATTGAATTTGTCCATTGTTTTTCCTATATGCAACTGCTATAATTACCATGATGTGTTTTAATGCATCATAATCAGCAAAACTTTATAAACAAAAGATCTGAAAATTCATCAAAGAAAAGGAGTAAGAAAATGTATCAAATTTTTAAGATTTCCGCAAATCAAACCATTGATTTTGCAGCAGATGAATTAAAGAAGTACCTGCGTATGCTGATGCCCGATTGCGGCGAGATTCCCGTTAGTTTTTGTCCCGACGCATCCATGGGCCTGCGCATCGGCTTTATGAGCGACTTTGGTCTTGACACCTCAGACGCCGAGGATCTCTTTTTGGATGATATCGTGTACATAGACACCGACGAAAACGGCGGTATCATCGCAGGTTCCAACCCTATCGCCACCCTGATCGCTGTTTACAGATATCTCCGTTTTCAGGGCTGCCGCTGGTTAAGACCCAGCAATGACGGTGAGTGGATTCCCATCAAGGACAGTCTTGTTCCGGTTAATTACCGCAAGAAAGCTGATTACAGATACCGCGGTAACTGTAACGAAGGTGCAGAGTTCCAGTACGATATGATGGATCTCATTGATTTCCTGCCCAAGATTGGTCTGAACACCTTCATGATCGAATTCAAGAACCCTTACGTTTATTACAACTGCTACTACTCCCATACCTACAACACCGTACGCGAGCCCGAACCGGTACACAGAGATACCGTACTTCAGTGGAAGCGCCAGTGTGAGGTAGAGCTTCAGAAGCGCAGCATCCATTTCCACGACATGGGACACGGCTGGACCGCAGAACCCTTCGGTCTTGACAGCTCCGCAGGCTGGACCGAAATGGAAGGTGCCGAAGACAGCATTACTGATGAAGTCCGCCAGTACCTTGCCATGATGAACGGTAAGCGTGGCCTCTATACCGGCAGACCTCTCTGCACCAATATCTGTATGTCCAATCCCAAGGCCAGAAAGATCATGGTAAAGGCAATCGCGGATTATGCTGAGCATCAGTCCAACGTTGGATATAACAACTTCTCTCTTGCCGATGCAAGAAACAATATCTGCGAATGTGACGAGTGCCGCAAGAAACGTCCTTCCGACTGGTATGTGATCCTTCTTAACGAGCTGGATGAGGAAATGACACGCCGCAATCTTGATATGAAGATTGTCTTCAGTGTATATGCCAACACCTTCTGGGCTCCCGAGACAGAGAAGATCAAGAATCCCAACCGTTTCCTTCTGGAATTTGCTCCTATCTGGAGAACTTACGAGGAAACCTACGATACGGATCCCGCCATGGACAAGATTGCTCCCTTTGTGTTAAACGACCTGATCCTGCCCCACGGCATGGCCGAGACCATTGCATACCTGCACAAATGGCTTGAGAATTGGGACGGCGATACCTTCTGCTACGAATATCATTTTATGGATATGCACTATTTCGATCCCAGCAGCATGTACATTGCAAAGCTTCTGTACGATGATGTGAGGGCACTGAAAAAGCACAACATTAAGGGTATGATTGAGGACGGCACTCAGAGATGCTTCTTCCCTACCGGCTTCCCCTTCTATGTATATGGCGAAACACTGTTTGACAGCAGCGTAGACTATGAAGATCTGAAGGAAGACTTCTTCAGCCATGCTTTCGGCGAGAAGTGGAAAGAAGTTGTGGCATATCTGGAGACCATCCGCGACCTGCTTCCCTTCTCCTACTTCCATCACAAAGGCAAGCAACCCAAGTATGAAGGCAAGAGCCACTTCTACGATCCCGATCAGGCACCTATGGCAGCCAAGGTTCATGACCTTGTGAAAGAGTTTGCACCTGAGATCAAGGCTAACAAGATCCAGTACTATCGTGCTTCCACCGTTGCATGGCAGCTTCTTGAGTTCTACAACAACACCGTCGATAAGATCGCTACTGTTGTGGAAAACAAGTGCGTAGGCAAGGATGTTGAAATGATTGCAGCAGTTGACGATCTCTTTGATTTCACCTCCAAGTGGGAAATCTACTTTGAGCGCTACTTCGAGTTCTTCCAGTTCTGCCGTTGCTGGGATAACATAACAGAAGGACTTCGCGAGAAGTTAGGCTTCGACAACATGAACATCTAAACAATTTTGTGAATCTGACGCAATAATTTACCCGGACCGGCTGAATACCACAGCGGTCCGGGTGTTTTATTTTACCTGATCAATCTGAACATCTGATGTCACGCATTTTATCCGCAGAGAACCACAATTTTTTCCGGTGTAGTCTGAGCCGGGATGCTGCGGGTACTGGTCTCGTAAAATACGACCAGACTATGATTGGCGGGGCTTCCCAAAAAACGCTGATTATTGGTGGTAAGCACCTTAACCCTGCTGTTCAGATTCAGCATAAGAGTCTGTTCCTCATTGATCAGCGAATCATTGAAATATCCCACCGTGACAAACTGTCCGTTCCTGCTTTCCGGCACTACCACCACAGCACTATACTGAGGAGGATAGATGAGAGGCACCGGCGCATCTGTCCGATAATAAAACGTCCCCTTCATCCCTTCCCTGATCGAAACAAAATCCACCACATAAGTAGAGGGAGACACCACAAAATTCACTGTATTTCCGTCATTATCCTCGACTGTAACAAACATCTGACAGTCGGAACCGCCAAATCCTCTGGCAAAAGGGTCAATGGACACAACAGTCCCTTCCACCGGATAAAAAGAGGGGCGCTGTAAATCATTCCTGTTTCTCAAAAAATCCATATTGTCTTCCATGTCATGTCACCTGTTTCTATATCATATGTTTTTCCCATAAAATTGGTGCTTTGACCGCGCTTTAATCAAAGGATCGTTCCTCCGCCCAGCACATGGTCATCCTCATAAAACACCACAGCCTGTCCCGGCGTGGAAGCTCTGACAGGGCGCTCAAAGGTACAGAGCACGTGCCCGTCCGGCTTTTTCTCGATGGTACAATATTCGCCCTTATGGTTATATCGGATCTTGGCTAGAACTCTCCTCTTTTCCGTGAGATCTTCTATACTCATAAAATTCACCTTGTCACATTCCACAGTACTGGTAAAGGTATCCTCGTTTTCTCCCAACACCACTTCGTTGGTATCCGGTCTGATCTGCGTCACAAAAATGCGGTGACCGGCTGCAATCTCCAGTCCTCTGCGCTGTCCTACGGTATAGTGAGTGATCCCCTTATGTTTTCCAAGCACGCGCCCATCCGCCGTCACAAAATTTCCGGGGACCGGCACCCTGTCCGGCGCTTCCCGTTCAATAAAGGCTGCATAATCCTGATCCGGCACAAAACAGATCTCCTGACTGTCAGGCTTGTTTGCTACCGGTATTCCCCTGCTAACAGCAATTTCTCTGATCTGTTCTTTGGTATACTCACCCACAGGCATCAGCGTGTGGGAAAGCTGATACTGGGTAAGCTGATAAAGAGCATAGGTCTGATCCTTTGATGCAGTGACACTGTTACGGATGGCAAATCTGCCGTTTGGAAGCTGCTCTATTCTGGCATAGTGCCCTGTTGCAATATAATCTGCACCAATCTCCATACCTCTTTGAAGAAGCGCCTCCCACTTCACAAACCTGTTACAGGCAATGCAGGGGTTAGGAGTTCTGCCGCACAGATACTCCTCCACAAAATAGTCCATCACATGCTCTTTGAACTCTCTTTTAAAATTCATCACATAGTATGGAATCTCCAGTGCCTCCGCCACTTTTCTGGCATCATCCACGGCACTCTGTCTCAAACAGCCGCCATTTTCTTCTTTCGCCGTCTCTTCCTCATCCTGCCAGAACTGCATGGTGACTCCGATCACATCATATCCCTGCTCCTTCAGCAGGTACGCTGCAACGGAAGAATCCACTCCACCGGACAAACCAACTACTACTTTAGGCTTCATAGATTAATACGTTTCCTCCTCTTCCACCTTTATCCACTCAAGGGTTGTTTAAATTCCCACCACTCTACTATGTTTTGCATCATAAATATAGCACCACTCTAAAGTTCTGTCAATATTCCGCCATGAATATAATATACAAATACTTTTGCCGCCTGCATATTAATCTGAGTTCTCTCAAAACAGAGTCTCTTAAGAGGTATCTTTATGAAAAAGCAAAAACTGCATCCATTGGTTACGGGAACTGTTATCCTGACACTCACCGGTCTCGCCACACGCCTGATCGGATTTTTTTATCGCATTTATCTGGCGCGTCTGTTCGGCGAAGAAGGAATGGGCATCTACCAGCTTTTGGGGCCGGTTCTGTCACTTTCTTTCTCGCTGACTGCAGCCGGATACCAGACAGCAATCTCAAAGTTAGTGGCTGAAAGCACGGCCAGAAAAGAGCAAAACCGGCTGCGTCCGCTGGTGGCTGCACTGAGTATCTCTCTGCCGCTGTCATTACTTTGCAATTATCTGATTTACCAATTTGCTGATTTTCTTGCCGTTACTTTTCTGCTGGAGGCGCGCACAGCGCCTATGCTCCGCATCCTGTCCTTCTCCATTCCGGTGGCCGCAATCCACGCCTGCATCAACGGATATTTTTACGGTATCAAAAAAACAGGAGTCCCTGCCGCCACCCAACTTCTGGAACAGTGTATCCGCGTGGGCAGCGTCTGGCTGATCTCCTCCCATGCTCTGCAAAAAGGCACAACCATCTCCATCAATGTGGCTGTCACAGGACTATTGATCGGAGAAATCGGTTCTATGCTAATATCTGTGCTCTCCATGTATGTGATCCTGTTTCGTAAACCTGACCGAATTGCTGCCACTTCATTTCGTCCCGCATACCACGGCGGCATATACGCACCCCTGTTAAGTCTTGTGCTTCCGCTCACTGCAAATCGTATCGTTCTGAATATTCTGCAGAGTGTGGAAGCCGTCTCTATCCCCAATAAACTGCGGCTTTACGGCTATGATACGGCCACGGCCTTGAGTGTGTATGGCGTTCTGACCGGCATGGCCATGCCTTTTATCTTTTTCCCAAATGCACTCACAGGCTCCGTCTCCGTACTGCTTCTGCCTATGATCTCCGAAGCTTATGCACTCAATGACATGAGCAGAGTAAAAAAATACACCCTGCAGACCATAAAACTCTGTACCCTGATGGGCATCGTCTGCATGAGTGTATTTCTGTTGTCCGGACGTCTGATCGGAACTCATTTGTTCCACAGTGAGCTTGCGGGGCATTTCATCCTGACCTTAAGTTTTTTGTGTCCCTTTCTCTATCTGGACACGACTTTGTCCAGTATTTTGCAGGGATTGGGTATGGCCGGCTACATCTTTCTTCTGAATGTCATCTGCCTGCTGGTACGTCTGGCTTTCGTCTATCTGGCAGTTCCCGTATTCGGCATTACCGGCTACCTGTGGGGGATCCTGACCAGTCAGATACTGTTAAGCATACTTTACCTTCTGTGTCTGTTCTTTGCCCGGCATCGGATCCGTTCTAAATCAGTCTCTGTTCATTGATCACAAGCCGGAATGCAAGTCCCAGCTTCTCTGCCGCCTTGCGGCAGAGGATCATGCGGTTTAGGAAAATTTCAAAATAATCCATTACGGCACACATCCCCGTATCAATCTTCAGACGCAGTTCCAGATGAGAACCTTTCTCCACATATACCGTGCTCTCCTTTACGGAATAGTTTACCCTGTCATGAATATCAAAGCTGGCAAAATCCTGATTGCGCACTCTGGTATAGCGCACATCCGTCTTGTCCGCAAGGATCAATGCTGCAGCCACGGGATTCACCGGATAGGCGGTGGACTCATCATGATTACCGATGGCCGTAATGATCGTTGCGATATCCTCCGGATCAGCTCCCATATTGTCCAGAATACGGAAAGCCATGACCGCTCCGGACTGCGCATGATCGATCCTGTTGACCACATTACCGATATCATGCAGATAACCGGCTATCTGTGCAAGCTCCGCTTCTCTCTCACTGTAACCGAGGGTGAGCAGGATATCCTTAGCCAGCTGAGCCACCTTGGTCACGTGAGCAAAACTGTGCTCTGTATACCCAAGTGCGATCAATGACTCGTCCGCCTTGCGGATATAAGTCTGAATCACCTGACTGTTCTTAATATCTTCAAACGTGATCTTCATGTGCTCCTCCTTATGTATGCCTATATAAAACCATAATGCTTAAGTGCGTGGGCGATACCGTCTTCCTCCACAGTCTTTGTCACAAACTCTGTATAGGGTGCAAGAACCGGTGAATGCTTTCCCATTGCGATCCCGTGGGGCGCATATTGAAACATAGACAGGTCATTACTGCTGTCGCCGAACACATAACACCGCTCCTTGGGGATCTGAAAATAATCCAGAATATAATCACAAGCGGTTGCCTTGCTATACCATTTCAGTGTCACCTCATATCTGCCGTTTTCTCTGTCGATGGCTTCCAGATCTTCAGAAACAAAATCAAAAAATTCCCGGGTATCAGACATTGCGTCCGTATGAATAAAAATCTTACTGAAGGTAAAATTTCCATCCTCCAAAAAGGAAGTCCGGCCAAATCCGGCCAGCATGCAGAGTTCTTTGCGGTGTTCCAATTCTTCAAAGCGACTCTTATGTCCGGAAAAATACAGATCCTGTGCCGCTTCACACAGACCGTCAATATTGCATTCCTGCATCTTACGAAGAATCTTCGCGCCCCATTCACGATCCAGAAGACTTTCAAACAGCACTTCTCCATGATACACAAGATAAGTGCCGCAGCCACAGAGACATCCGTCAAAAGGCGCCGTTTTCACCACTTCCGGCACGGCACACCAGGTCCTTCCGGTGTTAATAAATAACAAGTGTCCGTTCTCACGGGCTTTTGTCAGTGCCTCTATCGCGCTGCCCGGAATCTCATGTGTCATTTCACTGAGTATGGTCCCGTCAAGATCAAAAAACAATGCTGACTGTTCCAATGTATTAATACTCCTTCAAATAATTCCTATTTTTTCTTCTTAAACTCACGCTTGCCGTTGGTGCTTCCGCCGTCGCAAAGCACGTCCACGCCTGCCAGATAACCGTTTCTCTCATCAGCCACAGTGGCAAGAGCAAAGCCCAGTTCTTCCGGCTTACCCATTCTTTCTTCTGCTGCGAAACCAATCAGGAAACCGCCTTCCTTTGCTTCCAGATTACCCATATCGGTAGCGATCAGTCCGGGGCTTAAGGACACAACTCTGATTCCCTTGCGGCCGTACTCAAACGCACATTTTGCAGCATACCAAATAACGAAATTCTTGGAAAGGGAATACGCAAATCCGGATCTCTGATAATCACCTTTAGCCATACTGCTTTTCTTGATCAGCTTTGCAACGAACTTTTCTTCATCACTGTCTGCCAGTGCATAAGCTTTCTTATTAATAAGGAAGCCGGGAAGTACATAGGCTGAATTGGAAGACACATCAACGATTACGCTGCCGGGATTCATCACTTTGGAAAACTCCTGATTGATGTACACGGTTCCCAGCGCGTTGACACGTACGATCTTCTCCGGATCTGCCATGGCCGGGGACAGACCTGCTGCATTGATTACATTCTTTACTTCACCGAGAGACGCCGCAAAGGTTACAAGTTCCTTTACGCTCTGGCGCACAGAGGTATCGCATGCCTTGGCATATGCCTCAAATCCCAGCTCAGTCAATTCCTTCACAGCCTTCTCAAGCTTTGCTTCTGTTCTGCCGGACACCACAATAATCTTGGACTTGGGCATAAATTTTGCCGCTTCCAGTCCCATTCCGCTGCCGCCGCCTGTGATCACACATACATCTTTCATTGATTTATCCTCCGTTTCTATCAGTAGCTTACCAATCATAAAGCCAACATTTTTCTTTGCATGCACCTATTATAGCAAAATCTCTGACAATAATCACTAACTTTTTTTATTTTACAGTGTAAAGTATCCAGTCACGCGTCTTTTTTGCTTCTGAAGAGACTGTTCCTCCTGTAATCTCTACACTGATTCCATCATAAAAGTCCTCGATTCTTTTTGTTCGATAGTATACACTATTTCGCAAAAAGAATTCGGGGACTTCTCTAAAACTCTCAAAGCTGACCGGGCGCAAACCTGATCAATCTGCGTATTTTTTCACAGTCTCTTCAATTCTTGACTTTACCAGAGCCGCAAGCTGGGCAGTATTCATATCCTTGTACTCCTCATATTCAATGGGTTTCAGATAGTGAAGCTGTACCTTTACGGGCTTGCTGCCCTTCTCATCCAGAACCTTGAAACTGTCAATCAGGGCAACCGGCACTACAGGACAGCCTACCTTCAGCGCACATTTAAAACTGCCTCCGTGAAACTCCAGCAACTGATTACCGTTCCGGCTTCTGGTGCCCTCCGGGAAAATCAGATAATTTCTTCCCTTCTTCACTTCCTTGATTACATTTACAATAACCTCCATAGACTGCTTGATATCTTCACGGTCCATGGGGAAGGAATAAGTACACGCTACCACCTGCTTCAGGAAGGGAATTCCTGCAAGTTCCTTCTTTAACACAACGCCAAGGGGATTATCGCAGGTTGCGCCAATGGCAAGAACGTCAAACATTCCCTGATGGTTGCTGTACATAAGGAAACCGTTTTGCTCGGGGATATTCTCCAAGCCGTGCACCTGCAAGTCAATATTGCCTGATTTGTTCGCCAATTTCAATATATACTGGATATGCCTGTATTTTTCAAGCTCCGGATACTCGTCTGTGTGCTTTGCATAGTGGCACAGCTTCCAATAGGCTCCCGGAACCTTCCAAAAATTCCGAAGAACCATTAATAAGATACGATTCATGAGAGAACCTCCTGCATACTGTTACGCATTGTTACTGATAATTTATTTTATCATTGATCCGTCTCATATTCAACCAAAACTTACCTGTATCTTAGGAATTACAAGGTCACGCCGTCTTTGAAAATAGCAATCTCTTCGCAGCCGTTCTGCTCGTTTTTCGCCAGCTTCCCGTTTGCGATGGAAAGTAAACACGCCTCAAACTCTTCCAGACTGCCTGACTGTGCGTCGAAATCGATCCAGGACCCTTTCTTTGCTGCCAAAGCAGAGTTGGTGGCTATTTTCACCGTGGGAACTGCAGTCCCCAGAGGGGTTCCTCTTCCGGTGGTAAACAGTATCATATGGCAGCCTGCTGCAAGCAGATTGGTCACCGCCACCGGATCATTGCCCGGCCCGTTCAGAACCGACAGTCCCGGTTTTGTCACACAATCCCCATAATCCAGCACGTCCACAATGGGAGCAAGGCCTCCCTTCTGGACGCATCCCAAGGATTTTTCTTCCAAAGTGGTGATCCCGCCGGCCTTATTGCCGGGAGAAGGATTTTCATAGATCACCTGATTGTGGGATGCATAATAATCCTTGAAATCATTGATCAGACGAACCATCTTTTGAAATACCGATTCATCCACACATCTGCGCATCAGCAAATGTTCTGCGCCGAACATTTCCGGCACCTCTGTCAGAACACAGCTGCCGCCCATCTCCACAAAATGATCGCAAAACCGGCCCACCAAAGGATTGGCGGTGATACCGGAAAATGCATCGCTTCCGCCGCATTTCAAACCGATCTTCAGGGCTGAAAAAGGTACCGGCACGCGTTTACAGGATTCTGCACGCTCCTGGAGCATCTGTACCAGCCGGATGCCCTCTGCTATCTCATCTTCCACATCCTGAGTATTTAGAAAAAGAACTCTCTCTTTATCCCAGCTTCCCAGTACTTCCTGAAAAGCAGGGATATTGTTGTTCTCACAGCCAAGGCCCAACACCAGAACGCCGCCTGCGTTGGGATGGTTGACAAGTCCCTTCAATATCAGCTGAGTCAGCTTGTGATCCTCTCCCAGCTGGGAACAGCCGTAAGGGTGCGGGAAACACTTGGCCCCTGTCCTTTTGGCGATCTGTTCCGCGATCTTATTGACGCAGGCCACCGTGTTGATGATCCACACATCGTTGCGGATACCGACCTGACCGTCCCCGCGCACATATCCCATTATCATGGGGGAAGGCAGGTGATTTACTTCCTTCTCAAACGGCTGATAGGTATATTCCAGTTTACCGCTTAAGTTCGTAACCAGATTGTGGCTGTGCACATGCTCTCCCACGGCAATATCCGCTGTGGCATGCCCGATGGGATTGCCGTATTTTATGATATCTTCCGATTGACGGATGGGCTTTACGGCATATTTATGGCCGTCACTTCCGACCTCTACATTATCTGCAGGATGGATCAACATATTTCGTCACCTCTTCTGTTAAAAAGCTAATATCTTCGCCCCAAAGTTCCCGGTTTTTCATGATCTGTTCCACACTTGCCTCTTTCATAAAGGCAGCCACTTCTTTCCCGTCATTGACACGGTCCGTGCGGTAAAACTCGATCAGCTTGGCAAACCCAATGAGCAAATGCTCGGGCAGCTTACCAAAACGCTTCCGGTACTCCAGAATGGAGGGCAGCACCCTCACTTTAAACTTACTCACCGAGTTCAGCGCAATGCTGGAAAGCTGATGATCGATATAAGGGTTGGCAAACCGCATAAGCACATTGTCCGCATACTCTGTGAGTTCGCTGACCGGCAGATCCAATGTAGGAATGATTTCATCAAAAATACAGCTTCTCAGATATGCATTCATTTCCGGATCTTCTACACAGTCTCTCACTGTCTTAAGCCCTTTTAGCAGGCCGTAAAGCACGATGGAGGTGTGGGCACCATTAAGAATCCTGACCTTTCTGGTGCGATAGCGCTCCAGATCATCCGTCAGAACAACATTGAGCCCGCACTCACCCAGAGGAAATTCCTCAAAGAGAGTGTTGCAGCCTTCGATTACCCACAGATGGAAGTACTCTGAGACATTCAGAAGCGGTTTGGCAGGGTCGGGACAACCGGTATTGATCCGGTCTACCAAAGTGTTGCAGAAAATATTTTCCTTTTCCAGCCATTCCACAAATCCGTCAGAAAGATTCCAGAGTTCTGCATACTGCAGGACACATTTCTTCAGATTGTCACCATTTCTGTCAATCAGCTCACAGGGCAAAAAGATAAAGCCCGGAAGCCCTGCATCAAAGCGCTTTAACAATAGCTGCGTCAGTTTGCCCGGGAAAGAAGCTGCGGGCCTATCTGTCAACTGATCCCGCCTATCAAACACAATACCGGCCTCTGTGGTGTTGGAAACCACGAAACGGAAATTCTTATCCTCCGCCAAGGCCAGATAATCCTCAAACCTTTCATAGGGATTGACACAATTGCTGATACAGGTGATCTCTTTCTCTTCTCTGCCCTCCACACCACAGCAAACATGGGTATACCGGCAGCCGGCATCCATTAACACATTGCACATTCCTCTGGGAATGGGCTGCACCACCGTCACCTGTGCATCCCAGTCAGACTTCTCATTGCAGATCTGTACCATCCAATCCACAAATCCACGCAAAAAACCGCCTTCTCCAAACTGTATGATCTTATTCATAGTTGCACCTCCTGCAAATCTCTGATATCAATTCAAATGATTAACTTCATTTTATATCAATTATTTATAGATTACCTTGATTTTTTTGCGAAATAGAGTTGAATTTCTTTGATTTTTTGATATAATTCATCAAAAGGGAATCATTCTACCAGATTCCAATGACGCAAAGGAGAGATTTGAGATGGAACAGACAGAAAACATGCAATTACTCTCATCAAAGAAAAATCAGTTTTATTTCCACCACGATGTCCACACAGACACCGGCGCTCTTCATTTCCCCAATCACTACCACGATCTCTATGAGATCTATTTTATCCTGCAGGGTACCTGCAATTACTTTATCGACAACCGCTCCTATACTGTGGTAAGCGGCGATATTGCCCTGATCCCGGAAGGCATCATCCACAACACTGCCTACCAAAACACCGGGCACCGCCGGATGCTCATTAACTGCTCAAGCCGATATCTTCCGGATGCGGCCAAGCCTGCCACCTACCTTTACCGCAATCCCAAGATCACCAAACAGCTGCGCACAATATTTGAGGCAATCGAGCAGGAATACCTTCATCCCGATTCCTTCAGCGAGGAAGCCATCGCCTGCCATATGAAACTCCTCTTCTACCTGATCGCGCGTCATCCCAATACTTACTCTTTCACAGAGGAAAGCAACAAGCTCATAACAAAGGCAGCCGAGTACATCCAGAAAAATTTTATGGAGGACATTTCTCTGAACGACGTGGCCGGCCATGTGGCGGTCAGCCCGGAACATTTTTCCCGGCTGTTTAAAAAAGAGACCGGCATTGGCTTCCGTAAATATCTGAACCTGCTTCGACTGCAGAAGGCCGAGCAGCTGTTAAAGCAAGCCGGCGATACCACAGTGGCCGCCATCGCAGCGGAATGCGGCTTTTCCGACAGCAATTATTTTTCGGTCACCTTCAAAAAAATGTATGGTGTCTCCCCCAAAACCCTGTTGAAGCAAAACTGATCTCCTGCTGACACTTGTCTTAATTTTTTTTAATGATTAGTAGCTACAATTGATTTTTTACGCTGTTTAGGATATAATGAGGCTGTAAAATAATTAATATATCACTTTGGTTACATCAGGGGGAAAGTATTATGAAGCACACAATGTATCTGTTATCACTTATTCTGTCGCTCAGCCTCTTTCTATGCGCATGCGGCACACCGGAAGAGGAAACCGGACAGACCGGAGCCAACGCAATTCCCATCTACTCGGAGGACCCGGACCGGACACCGGAACCTTCCCGGCCGGTTACTGACAATGAGACAACTGCTGATGAGACAGAGAAAACGGAAGCTTCCGAAGAATCCACAATTTCTGAGGAGCCCACTGCATCTGAGGAAGAAATCACCGGTGATTTCCGCATGGTTTCCAATGAGCCTCAGATTCCCGTTCCGGGTGCTACCTATACCGGCAGAGAGCCTCTGGCACCTATGGAGTTCCGGGTTCCCGATCCGGACAACCTAAGAGGGCTTTCCACAGAGAAATACAGTCACGCCTTCGGCGTAGCCAAGGACGGAGCCCCTCACCATATTACCGTGAGCAATCAAGCCATCTTTGACAGCTACGGAACCAACGCTTTGGCATGGGACAATATCACCGAAGGAAAGGTGTTATACCTGACCTTTGACTGTGGCTACGAATACAAGAATCTCACCAGTATCATCCTGGATACACTGGCCGAAAAACAGGTGCCTGCCACCTTCTTCTGTACCATGGATTATCTGGAGACCGCACCGCAGATCACTGCCCGCATGATCAACGAGGGACACATCGTGGGCAATCACAGTACCACCCATCCTTCAGACAGTTCCCTTCTCACAAGGGAAGAACTGGCCTGGGAGCTTCTGGGGGTACACAATTATCTGCTCGCCAACTTCGGCTACGAAAGCAGCTACTTCCGCTTCCCTACCGGAACCTGCTCCGAGAACGCACTGGATCTGGTCAACAGTGTAGGCTACAAGAGTATCTTCTGGTCCATCGCCCACGCAGACTGGGATCCCGCCAATCAGCCAGGCGTAGACAAGTCCTTCGATACCGTCACCTCGCGCCTGCATCCCGGCGCAGTGATCCTGCTCCACGCAACCTCTCCGGACAATGCAGCTATTTTGGGCGACTTCATCGACTATGCCCGGGCACAGGGTTACGAATTCCGCTCCCTGGACGAATATCCCTGGAACAATTAAACACATCACCGATCAGAGAATGCCGCACTCGCAGGCATTCTCTTTTTTCGGTAAATGCAGCCATCCCGGACTCTCACGTCGCGTTAGTCCTCCTGAGGACTCTATTATTGTCTTTTCTTATTCATCTTAAGGTTCTTTTTCCACCTTATTGTTTCTAAAAGTGCAATTTTTAAAAATGCTGTTTGTTTTAGGAAATTTCCCTTATTTTTCATAAAATCCCTTTAAAAAAAAGCAAAATAGTGCAAGTAAAAAAGCCAAAATAGCAGAATAGTACAAAAAAATAATGCTTTTATTATATTATAATATACCACAAAGAATTATGATAAATAAGTAACAAATAACCCATGAGATGAATATCTCAAAAAAGGAGGAAAACTATGAAAAAACGTATCATTTCCTTACTGCTTGTAGCTGCTATGGCAGTTGGCATGATGGTTGGTTGTGGCAAGAAGGAAGAGCCCGCTCCCACTCCCTCTACCAAGCAGGAAGAGCAGAAGGACACTGCTGCAGATGCAAGTTCTGTTGTGGAAGAAGTAGACTATGACAGTCTTCCCACCCTGAACGTTCTGTTCACCCATGCTTATCAGTATGAAGGTGACGACAACGTTGTTTGGAAAGAAGTTGCCAAGAGAATTGGCGCAAAAGTTCACTTCATCACCGCTGACACTGACAAGAGAAACGCCATGATCGCTTCCGGTGAAGGTTATGACATTCTGGCATCCTTTAATGCGGATATGAAGGCTCAGGCCGAAGGCGGCGGACTTCTGCCTCTGGACGATCTGATTACCGATGAGGTTAAGGAAGCTATGGGACTCTACATCGAGACCTCTAAAAAGAATTACAGTCATGACGGCAAGCTGTACTGGCTTCCCTACGGCGCATCTCTCACAAACGGTAATGTTGGTGACAAGGATGCAGGTCGTAACATGTTCAGATGGGATCTGTATGCAGAGATAGGCTATCCCGAGGTCAAGACCTATATGGATCTCCCTGATGTGCTTGCAGACATGCTTGAGAAGTTCCCTACCAACGAAGCTGGTGAGACCGCTTACGCTTGTGCACTTCCCGCTGAGTCCGGCCCTATGGCAAACGCTATTTTTGCTCTTGGTGGTAACGCTCAGAACCAGGAACCCGCTGGTATCGGCTCTGTTAGAGCTTACAAATGTGACGATATGAGCTTTGTAAGCCAGTATGACCCTGAAGAAGGTGCTTTCTGGTATGGTATCCAGTTCTTCAACAAGTGCTGGAACATGGGCATCATGGATCCCGACAGCTTTGCTATGGCAGAAGCTGATATGAAGGCTAAGAATGACGCTGGACGCCTGTACCACGCTCATTTCTCCTGGAACTATTCATCAGGCGCTCCTTACATGGCTGTTCCTTTCACTCAGGACACTATCTATACAAAAGTAGTTAACAATAAGGCTGTGGGCCTTGACGCTACCGGTTACGGTCAGGCTATCAATGCTAAGACCAAGCTGAAAGATCAGGCTGTTGCTTACATGAACCTGATTCACACGGTAGAGGGATGTAACCTGATCTTCAACGGTATCGAAGGCGTTCACTGGGAGTATGATGCCAACGGCGTTCGTCAGTACACCGACTATGCTTGGGATCTGTGGAACACTGAAAACAACGAAGCTTGGCACAAAGAAGGTCTGTGGCATTCAGAATCTGCTAACATGATCGGTATCGGCCACAGCACTATTTTGGACGATGGCAAGACCATGTTACTGCACAAGGATAAGACCCTGTTCGAGTCCTCTCTTACCGACATTCAGAAGGAATTCTGTGAGCACTATGGCGTTAGCTACCCTACCGAGGCATATGCTAAGATCATGGAGGACAACGGTGTAACCGGCCCTCAGGTTCAAGATCCTTTTGTAGCAGCATTCCTGCCTAGCAACGCTACTGCCCCCGATGACATCAGACAGATCGAAGGTAATATTGCTATTGAGGCAGAAAGCTGGATCTCTAAGCTGGTTAAGTGCCCTACCGAGGACTTCGAAGACATGAAGGCAGACTGCCTTGCAGCACTGGAGAAGGCTGGTCTTTCCAAGGCTGAGCAGTACTACAAGGACAACTGGCAGGCAGCATTTGACGAGGCAGCTAAGTACAAATAAGTAATTCCTTAATTCGATTGAATTCAATTTTTCATATCTTTCTGAATTCAAAGTTTTGCAGAAAGAGCCGGCGTATGCCGGCTCTTTTACTTTGATGTACATTCCGTATATTGTTTTCTATTTCACCAATCCATCTGTTATCGCACGGATTCCGAGGGAAGGCACCCCATAATATTCCTGTAGGTCTTTGAAAAATAAGAGTCATTTTCAAATCCGCACATGCTGGCAACCTCATGGATAGTATACTTGTCTGTGGCAAGCAATTTCTTGGCATTCCTGCAACGGATGGTGTTTACATAGGATATCAGGGTCATACCGGTAGCTTCCTTGAAAGTACGGGCAAAATAGAACTTACTCAGTCCCACTTCATCTGCTACCCCTTCCAACGTTATTTTGTGCTGGAAATTGGCTTTGATGTAACCCAAAGCAAGCTTTACATTATTATCCTTTTCTACATTGGCATCCTCGGAGGCAGGTCTGGAGTGTTTCCGTGCCAGATAAAGCATCAGATCCAGTACTCTCGTGCGGATTCCGGCTACCTGGAACTCTTTCTGCGCGGAAATCTCTTCTACTACTTTTTCGTACAGTTCTTCTACCACCTCTGAACTCACGATACTGTCAAACTCCAGCTCTTCCGCATGAATTTCATTGGCAACCAGAAAATCAAGATCCACAATCAGGCAGGCCAATTCAAAACACCCTTCCCGCGCAGTACAGTGATGCAGCATATTGGAATTGACAATAAACAGATCTCCCTTTTTTACAGTGTGATTCACGGAATTACAGAGAATCTGCCCCTTCCCTTCTATGCAGTACAGCATCTCAATATTATCGTGCCAATTCACGATACCCGGCCGGTTGGGAGTAACGGTATTATAATGAAAAATAATAGGTAATTTCTGGCTGTCCAGATTGTGTTCTTCATAAATTTTCTTCATGTAAACATCTCCACATCTGCGTATTTTCCGGTTATTTTACGATTTTTGAAAGATACTCATAGGTAACCGGTTATTTTTTTGCAGAGCAATATTGTGTTATTCCGGTGCAAGATACACAATTGACGTTCTTACCAGTTAAACATACAATATTTGTAGACAAATGTCAACAAAAGTTGTCTTGCTGGTATCACATAAGGAGAACAGTATATGAATAAGGAGAACACTATATGAAAGCATCCGATCACAACGAACATATCGGTCACAAAATACAAAGTACTCCTTTCCGTTTTTGTCATGTAACTCCGGATAGTCCCTGTTACTGCATGCCGCTTCACCACCACAGTTCTTTTGAAATTGTAAGGGTTTTAAGCGGAAATCTGTCCATACAGATCAATGACCAATGTGTGAATGCGGTAAGTAGCGATATCATCCTGATCAATCAGGAAAATGAGCACAGCTACTCCCCTGATGACTGCGTATATCAATTGATCAATTTTGACACGGACGAGCTTATGCGTCATACATCGCTTCGAAAAGGCATACAACATATTTTCACTAACAACAATGCAACTATTTTGCCCCTGAGTTCTGTTGACCATGCAGAGCTTTACCATATAGCAGTCAAACTATTTGAACTCGCTTCCACAGAATCGGATGACAACGATCTATTGATTCTCAGCGCTTTATATGAACTGTTGGGAACCATTTACAGGCAGCGTCATTTCACAGAAAACCGTGCATATTCCGTGGCAGAAAATAAATTTAAGTTTCTGATTGAATATATTGAAAACAACTATGCACAGCGAATTTCCGTAGAAGATATGGCCAGAGTCTCCTGTATGTCCAACAGTTATTTTACCACTATATTCAAAGACTTTTTCGGCAAAACACCAGTGCAGTATCTCAATGCGTATCGCGTTGAACGGGCCAGTACGATGCTCTCTGACAGAAGCCTTTCTATCACAGAAGTTGCCTACCGCTGCGGCTTTACCGACAGTTCTTACTTTGTAAAAGTATTTAAAAAATACAAAAATATTGCTCCAAGAGACTATCGGCGTGCGCTGACAGACTCAGATACGGACTGACCATACTAGTTCTCTATACTCATAAATAGATGAAAGGGCGTGTGAAAAAACATAAGTTTTTTCACACCCCCTTTCATTTTATTGCTTCCATTACTGTCCTTTAAAGTCATTTGACGCTTTTTCGGATGATATCGTAGTAATGTATCATCTCAATATCCTCTTCCATGTCAAGGCCGTGGGATCCGCAGCCTCCGTCAATCTCATGACAACCGTGATCCATGGCAAAGCCAAGAAGGGTATGGTGCTCTTCCCAGTGCATTTTGATCAGAGAGGCAAACAGACCAAAGGCATGAGAATTGGAACGAAGTGCCCCCAAAGAAAGGGCATGCTCAGGCCCGTAGCGATGCATCGTGCCGTCATAATCACCGTTATACACACAGATCAGATCATACTTATCTTCTACGATCAGCTCTGCCGCCTTGGCGTTCACCTCATCAAGCGTCTTATAGTAGTAATAATCCATTTTACGCTCATTGTAGATGCGTGACAGGGAATCCCCGTCCGTGCACACAATGGCGCATTTCCGGCCGGCTCTGATCATCGCATCAAACATGGTATCTATGGTGATGACCGGCTTTTCATATTTGCGGATGCCGTGTACCTCGGGCAATGCCCCCGTATACATAGTGCCGAAACAAACCGGTGTTACAGAGGGCATCACAGTGCTCAGGGGAAGTTCCAGAGAAGAATTGTTATGCACTTCAGCCATAAATTCAGGATACTTTTCACAGATCCAGCGGGCGATGGCATCCGGATTATACATGAAAATACGGTCACACTTTCCTCCCTGAAGAGTGTTATCAATGTACTCTTTCAGTTTGTCATTGGCCGGGGCAGCCTGCGCAGGCGCCTCCACTCCCATGGCGTAACACAATGCGCCGCAGAGCGTAGCAAGACAATCGCCATACATAATAAAGCACCTCCCGGATTATAACTGGCAGATCATAAAGCTCTTACAGTGCTTTTCTCCGGTAATCCAGTCTGCATCATCTGTTACCCAGTCCATGATCTCCAGCTGCTTCGTCTCCCATGCAATGCTGGCAGCCTTCTCTTCTTCTGTCATCTCATGATCATAAGACTTCACCAGCTCACAATAACCGAAAATATATCCATTGGCATTCCAGATGGTAAAGTTGGTCTCCGGGCCGTCACTCACCTTATCGCCTCTGGCCTCAACCAATACGTCATGTCGCCTCTTATATTCAGCCGAACAGCCTTCTTTCAGCTTAGTGGAAAAAACGCGGTGGCGGATCAGAGACTTATCCTCACGAACAACACCGATGTCGTGATACATCAGGGGTAAGGTACCGGGCGCCGCAAACAGCTCCATATAAGGAGACAGTGCCTTCTCCCAGACTTCTCTGTGATTTGCGGGAATGCTGATATCATCGGGATACTCACCGTAGCAAAACACAAAATCATCAATACCCCAAACAGATACATTGTCTGCACCCAGTTCCTTCAGAACCATTCTCACGCTGTCCCAGATACCGCGCAGAGCTTCCAAACCTGCCTCTTTACAGCCTTCTTTCCATTTTGCAACAAACGGACTTCTCTTCATATTGATTACCTCTCTTTAAAGATATTTGCTGTTGATACTTTCTTCCTCACCGCTTTCAAGGGCACGGTTAATTGCATTTATCACAAACACCGGAGCAAAAAAGTCCTCATAACACTGCTTCCCGGCACCGCCGCACAACAGGCGGTAGAATTCTAAAAATTCCTTATCAAAAGTACCTTCCAGCCCATAAACTGCGCCTTCAAATGATTTTTCGCAGCTGATTCCTGCATAATAAAGATGATTGTCTTCCACATAAGAAATATTTACATCAAAATCCTGATATCGAACAAGGCAGTTACAGATATCACCCTTCTTTACAGCGCGGACTGACTTGGGATCCGTCCCAAAGATTTCCATCATCACCTGCACAAGATGCTGTGAATAAAAGAAAAATCCGCCATGCTGCTGAAGCGTAAGCAACGGTGCTCTTAAATATCCTCCTAAAACCTTACCGTTTACCTGCGATGCCACATCAGCCTTCAGTTTCTGCACCCAGTCTGAATAGACACATGCGCTGCCTCCGCAGACAGCCACATTGTTCGCTTTCAAATCTGCCATAAAATTCATCGCATCTTCTTCGGAGCAAGTGATCGGCTTATCAATAAACATCGGGATACCGCTCTCTATATATGGCTTTGCATACTTATAATGCTTATCACCATGTCTGGCAGTAATAATAATGCCGTCTACTTTCCCAACGAATGCATCGTAGGATTCCGCCACTGCAACCCCAAACTGCTCTTTAAGCTTCCTTGCAGCCTCAAAATCATCACTGTATACACCCACAAATTCAACATTATCCACTAATTTTTCATTGATCACTGCATTCAGAAAACTGTTTGCATGTGAATTCTCACAGCCTAAAATTGCAACCTTGTACATATCCTCATCCTTTCTGACATTGCAGGTGCGCAGTCTGTTCCGGCGCCCGCACAATCTATAAACTTTATAAAACAAATTATATCAAAAAAGGAATCATATTAATTGTACTATTCATTTTTGAGTATGCACATTTCATCCGGTATTCTATTTTTTCACCCTATTTGCCGCCATCAGACACTTACTTTCCCATCATGGATCATATCCGGTCCTTCCGCATACAGATGGGACATATCGGAAAAACATACATTGCACCTCTCAATATTAGTACTATTCTTGTAACTATTGACGTGACTTGGCTTTCTCTTCAACAGCTTTAATTGTCAAAAGATACTCTTCCTCTACCGGAGAAAGATTTTGTATCTGATATTTCTGATATTCTTTATTTGCTTTTGCCATTGCCTGTACATGACTGACACTTCCGGCTCCCTCCAGCATTTTCTCTCCTGTCGCTTTCAAAACATTGTCCAGATGTTCCACATGATCACTCATATACATTGGATTATGACGCATAGCCTGTATTTCAGCAAAATCAAAATATCCGGAAACAATGTTGTTTAAAACTTTCAATTCTTTTTCGTCTAAATAGTTTTTCGCAATACCAATATCTTTCTTCGTAGGGAAATCACCTGAAAATGTTCTTAATCCCATAAACGGCTGTTCAGAATCAGCACGTTCGAATATCACTTCTGCCGCAGTATGGCCGTGCGCTGCAAAATGCAATTTATTTTGAACCATCTTGAAAAATGCAACCGTTTCTGCACTTTTGGGATTATAATCTACGCTTGTTGCATACAAATCCAACACCTGACGATATATAACTTTTTCGGAAGAACGAATGTCTCTGATACGATCCAATAATTCTTTCCAATAATTGCCGCCACCAAGATTTTTCAAGCGCTCATCATCCATCGTGAAGCCTTTTATCATGTATTCTTTCAAACGCTCCGTTGCCCAGCGTCTGAAATTTGTAGCGATTTTAGACTTAATTCTATACCCAAGGGAAATAATCATATCTAGATTGTAGTGAATCACATTATATTTTTTTCCGTCTGTTCCAGTTGTTCGGATTTTCCGAACAACTGATTCTTGCTCCAGTTCTTCTTCTTCAAAAATGTGCTTTATATGTTCACTAATGTTTGACTTGCTTGTTTGATACAACTCGCATAATTGTGATTGCGTTAGCCAAACTGTTTCATCCATAAATGTAACATCTATTTTGGTTATCCCATTTTCTGACTGATATATCAAAATTTCACTATTATTGTGATCTTTCATGTACATCCTCTCCTTTCTCCAGATCTCCATCATGCATATCTCGTGTTGATACTTTTTGAAGCAATTCCTCGTACTTAAGTTGATATGCAATTAATCTTGGAATATATACCGGGGGAGTTCGCCTTCCCGCCTCCCAGTCTTCCAAAGTCCTTACAGGGATTCCTATATGTTCCGAAAATTCTTTACGATTAAAACCGATACTTTCTCTTAATTCTCTTATTCTCTTCGCACTTTCCATAAAAAACCTCGCAATGCGTTTTTATTATAATATCACAAATCATAACATAACGCAATGCGAGGTTTATGTCCGGTTTTCAGTTGCTCACACGGCTCAAGAGACACACCACCTCGTCTGTAATTCGTTTAGGTGGGAAAACTTCACCCTCATCATGAACTACAATCGTGCCTGTTTCCATCTCAACAGGTGGCAAATCGTCCTCTGGATTATATCCATTGAAATTGCCCTCCTCATCCAAGATGTCTGGATGGGTGTCCCAGATGCTCATGGTCTGTTTGATTTCATCACCACTCAGCACAGGGAACGAGAAATGGATGGTTTTCAAGTATCCGTATGCTCGTTTGGTCGGGAAAATCTCAATGCTCTCAATGAGGACATTTGCGATTTTCTTTTGCTCTGCCTCCGGCAATGTCGGGTACATTTGACCAAACTCCAAAAGCAGTTGGATTGCATCCTCTTTGGTTTTCTTGGAGTTGGTGGCGGTACGGATTTTGATTTCTATACTTTCAATGACCCTTTCCACCTCGCGCAGTTCATCAAACACTTTATCAAGAGAATCAGTGAAAGAATCAAATTTCATATCGAAATTTCTATCGAGTGGGTCAAGGGCATCTCTTGCTTGCTCGAGTTTCTTTTTTCTTGCAAGCAGGACTTTTTGGTTCTTCTTTACGGTTTCCAGTTTTTCCTCTAATGCGCTGACATCATATTCACGGTTCATTTCCGCTCGGATTCTCTCCACAATCTCTGGGGTGATAAAACACATGGAGATTGCTGTGGAGACCTCTCCGTCAA
>JAZNMF010000010.1:0-3940 GCA_045579545.1 Acetatifactor sp.
TTATACTCCTGCACTTTCCCTTTTCTGGACCATCCATCACTAAATCGTACGAAAACCTGTCGGACGGTCCCGAAAAAGGTGCATAATCCTTTAAAACAGACACCGTCCATCATAAAATCAGCCATTTTCCTGCCGGACGTCCCCCTCTTGTCACCAATGACCGACGAGGCGCAAACAGTCTCCATGATTCATAATGACAGCCATTGTAATCCACACGATTTTATCTACCTTTGAACAGATAAATCGCAATTTATCGCTCCGTTTTCCCTACAATTCCAGCCCGATATTCTTTCGGTGTAATCCCGGTTTCTCTATGAAAGAAGCGTGAGAAGAAGGTCGCGCTTTGAAATCCCAGCGTGTCGGCTATCTGATAGATGGAAAGGTCGGTGTGACGCAGTAGCACCTGTGCCCGAAGGATACAGTGGGCGTTGAGCCAGTCCATTACGCTGCGGCCACTTTGCTCTCGGATAACAGCAGACAAATGATTGGGAGTTATGCAGAGATGGTCTGCGTAGGCTTTTACATTCCGAGGGAGAGGGTCTTTCCTGCCAAGAGCATCCAGAAACTGCAGGAGAATGCGTTGCCCCGGGCTGAGTTTTGCGGTGCTTTCAATGGACTGATGGGCGTGCAAGAGCTTTAGGTCATACAGGAGAGCCGCCTGCAGGTGCTCTACCGTCTGTCTGTCATAGGGTCGCTGAACAACCTCCCAGAGGAGGTCCACATAATGCCCGATGCGGTGGAGATCTTCTTGTTGAAGCCGAAGCCGGGCGCACTTCTCAAAGTCTATTGGCAAGTGGCTGAACGAGACCATCTGCCCGTCATAATCATCGGATAGCGTCGAAATGCTGATATAGGTATGCTGCGGGATGACAAGAACGTCTCCTGCCTCT
This sequence comes from Acetatifactor sp., assembly GCA_045579545.1. Lineage (GTDB taxonomy): Bacteria > Bacillota > Clostridia > Lachnospirales > Lachnospiraceae > Acetatifactor. The sequence continues at coordinate 891 of JAZNMF010000010.1, forward strand.
GTCTCAAAAGGCACCAGATTAATGTTGTGAATACCTTTCCCACTTGTGACCAGCACTATCCGGCCTAATTCTACATACTGCGGAATGTGAAGGTGTTCGGCAGCAGAAGCTGCCTTCAGCGGCTCAAGCGTGCGGAAAATGGTGATGTCATCCGATACGACAAAATCTTTCCCGCTGCCGGGAAGATTGAGCAGGTCAGATGGATGAAGGGAGTCAGGCTTTGTACGCATTGATTGATGGATTCTCCGTGCAAATATACGTTTAAATACAATCAAAGCAGCCGTTTTGGGTGGAAATCGTAGGAATCGTACATTTGTTCATTGAAAAAGATAACTTTGAAAGCCCCTATCTGACGTATCTTTGCAACAGAAAAGCAATTTAATTATGGGAAAGTTCTTAAAACACTATGCGCTGGAAATCTATACCGTGATCTCCATGTTGCTGATCACCTTGGTCGCCATGTTTATGGATAACCTGACCGTTATCCAGCAGGCAGCCGTGTGGGTTGCGTTCCTTTGCATCCTGCACGAATGGGAAGAGGGCCGGTATCCCGGAGGATTCCTTGACCTTATCCAAAAGAATGTCCTGCAGATGGAACTTGATACAGATACAAAGCTTGGCAGCCGCCTGATCACAGCTGTTTTTATCTTCGTTATCACCATCATCCCGTTCTTTTTCGGAGACCGGATTCCGATGTTTCCGGTAGCGATGGCCACCTTCTGCATCTTCGAAGGGTGCATCCACGTAGCAGGCATCAAGATTTTCAAACTGGAAAAGCCCTATACACCGGGATTGGTGACAGCAGAGTTCGAATTAGTGAGCGGAATCTTCCTGATCGTCTATCTGGCTGTAAACCATCTTGGAGCGTGGTACGACTACACTTTCGGCCCCTTTGTGTTCCTTGCCTGCTTCGCAATTATGCAACGTTCGCTGATGGCTACGATAGGATTGAGATACAAAGATATGTTCGCCAAGCTTAAGCAGAGACTTGGGAAATAAATTCCCATTTATCTAACAATTACAATCCTCGGCATTAGCGTCGGGGATTCGTTGTATATAAAGCGGCATTTGGCTTTAGTAAGCTGAAGCCCAATCCATCTTTTCACGAAGTCCCAGGTGAGCTATTGTATATATCCACTGATACTGATAACTTTGCAAACGTAGATCGTGACTGAGATGTCGCAAAAACATTTTTGTAATACAAAGAACAGGACCACGTCTTATCGACAATCCGGAAGAAGTGACGAGTAGAATAACACGAATCAAATATGAACAAGACATTATTGACACAAGCATTGATTAAATTTCTTGCCGGGATCTTACTGATAGGACTGCTGGTGTTTCTGCCTGCAGGATCATTTGCTTATTGGCAGGGATGGCTTCTTATGGGCGTCCTGTTTGTACCGATGTTCTTCGCAGGAATCGTCATGCTTGCCAAGAATCCGGACCTGCTCCGTAAAAGGCTGAATGTCAAAGAGAAAGAAGGAGAGCAGAAAGCAGTTGTGGCATTAAGTGGTCTGCTTTTCACTCTATCATTCGTCACCGCAGGTCTGAACTGGAGGATCGATTGGTGGATGTTGCCGGACTGGACTGTATGGACGGCCACTGCCCTCTTTATTCTCTCCTACTTATTATATGCGGAAGTATTGCGGGAAAACGAGTACCTCTCCAGAACCATCGAAGTTCAGGAGGGACAGAAAGTCATTGATACCGGACTATATGGCATTGTGCGTCATCCGATGTATATGGCTACAGTCATCATGTTTCTATCAATGCCGCTGGTCCTCGGATCTCCGATATCATTCATCATCATGCTCGGATACATACCCGTGATCGCCAAGAGGATCCGGAATGAGGAGACAGTCCTTTCAGAAGGTCTGGACGGTTACAAGGAGTATATGAAGCGTGTAAAGTATAAGGTAATTCCATTTATATGGTAATGGCATGAATATCTCAAGCAATAAGAAAAAACAGAAGGATATGAAAAAGATAATAATCATCGACGGCGGTCCACGCCGCAACATGAACACAGCCCAGATGCTGCAGAAATTCGCAGAAGGCGCAAAATCTGCCGGCGAACACATTGAGGTCAAGACAATTCGTCTGTACGACATGGACTATAAAGGATGCATGTCATGCATGGCCTGCAAACTGAAAGACAGAGCATCCAACGTATGCAGATTCAAGGACGGGCTCTCACATGTTCTCGAGGAAATATCCATCGCGGACGGCCTTGTACTTGGCTCTCCTATCTACTTCGGCGAAGTGACCGGCCAGATGCGTGCCTTTCTTGAGAGATTGTCTTTCCCTTGGCTATCGTATAATGACTACAGCATGACTGCACCTAAACAGATGCCTGTTGTCCTGATAGAGACCTTGAACGGAACACCTGAAAGGAACAACAGCAACGGCTTCGGTTCCATGGAATACTGCATCACAAGAGCGCTCGGCCAGCCGCAGAAGATCGTAGCATACAACACATATCAGGTAAATGACTACAGCCGCTATGAACTCGCAGGGTTCTCAGAAGAGGCAAAACGTCAATGGCGTGATGCACATTGGGAAGAGGACCTGCAGAAGGCATTCGATGCCGGCAGAAAGATGGCTGAAATGTAAAAATTGCCTCCCACCCTATTGTCCACGGAAACGCCCATTCCCGTGGACAAAACCAGAATACTGTACCCAATTAGCAACCAGTTTCCCATGGGTAGCGAATGTCATACTGATTCACAACGGTAATCCTTTATAATCCAAACGAATTTATCTAACTTCGGGCAGATTGATCGCAACTTAATTATGAATATAGATTTCAGAGATACAGCAGCCGCAAAATGGCGTGAGTATTTCCCACAGGCTGAAATGCCTGTAGCGGTATTCTATTCAGACGAACTATGCGGAGCGGAATATGCCCCTGCACCCCCTCAAAGCAAGCGAGGATATGTATGCCTGTTTGCACAGCTTTCAAAGGTTCATCATGGAACAGCACTTGCATTCGATGCTGAAAACATCGGCTGCTGGGGAGCACTCCGAAATCTGTTCGGCGGTCCATA
>JAZNMF010000011.1:0-64315 GCA_045579545.1 Acetatifactor sp.
CCATAGCCATAGCCAGAGCCATAGCCATAGCTATAGCCATTGTTGTTTAGCCATTCTTTTACATTCTCCATTCTTTTACTCCCTCAATAATTGTAGACGCCTTATCCGTGCAAGGGATGATTTCGATGACATCCATTACAATGATTTCATCAACTGTTACGGTAAACTTACAATCACATGGTCTTGTCACACCTTCTTTTGCGAGCTGAGAAATGGAAGCGGCTCCGTTCCAATACCAGATTCTTCGGCAGCTCGTCAACTTAACTTCTCTGCCATCCTTCTCTGCCAGTGTTCCGTAAAACACACCGCTTTTGTCTCCTCTTACGATTACTTTTTTGCCAAGAATTTCTTTTACCATTTTGTTTTCTCCTTTTTTAGTAAAGTTATTTTTTATTGATAACCGGAATGTCGAAATTGTTTTCCGAATATACACAATCTATATTTAGTTTTTCTTCGATCCAGAGATCTGTATTGGTTTCCAGATCTGTGATCATGACATGATCATCATGTACAGACTTTACAACGCACGGAATGAATTTACGAACTGCATCAAAATCTGTATTTTTATAAAATACTTTTTGACCAACATGAAACAAATATGATAAATTTGCCATTTTCTCCTCCTTGTTATCTGAAACAAACATAACCTCCTTAAAAAGAATGAGTTATGTTATATCTCACAGCGATTAAAATATCTACTGCGGTCCGGATACTTTAGTGTTCATAAAAACATTCTTAATTAACATACCACCAAATTTGACCATTTCGCATAAATTCATTACATAAACAACCGTATTCTGAATCTTCCTTAATATCCCATAACCATGAAATGCCTGTTACACCAACTTTTGCAATTACTTCCCTTGAACAACCACACCCAACTATTGCCTTAACTAATGTTTCTGGTTTTGGAAAAGAATTAACATCTTTCATATTAATAGTGTGCTTTTCTTTATCTTTCTTAAATTTATGCTTGTTTTGTACATATATGTTATAGTTGTAAATCGTTCCTTTTATATATCCATCTTTGCTCACGTGTAAATTCATTACTTTTCCTCGTTTCTTGTTAAAATAAATCGCTTTTACAATCTTAACATTGTGTTTCTTTACTTATATTTTGACAAGTTAAAAGTCAATTTTGAAGGCAAGTTACCATGTCGTCTGATACCTCGGTCATATTCCTCATAAATGTAATCTTGATAACACTTAATAGTACGCTCCGGAACAGTTAATCCAAACTCTTTTGCCGCATTTAAAGCCCAAACAGTTGCGTAATATTCGCTCTCACACCGACGCATATATGATTTTGTAGTTTCAATATGACCTATTTCGTGTAACAAGTCAAAAGTAGCTACTGCACTATTAACCGCTTTCCATTTACAGATACGTCTGTTCTTTACATGGGCGTGCATTCTACTCCAATCATTGGAGCATTTGTTGCCATTACAGAGGTCAATCCTGTATTTTTCAATAATTTCGTTTTGGATATCAATGTATCGCATTGTTTTCTCCTTTTTTCTTTCGATATGGTTAATATGACAGAAAACATAAAATCTAAAAAACGAATTATCGAAAGCAAAAAAGTCCCAAATATTGGGGCTTTTCTTACTAAGAACAAAATAATAAATGAAATGAAATTAATCGACAAGAGGTAACCCACGACCATCCACGGAAATATTTCCAGTAAGAATTAAAATACCTTCAACAATCCCCCAAATATAAGCTACAAATGGCCCCACAAAAATACAAGCTCCCACAAAAAAGATTACTATTTGCAAAATTCCCTTTGACGTATAACCAAGATAGAAGTTATGGATACCAAAAAATCCGAGAAAAATACCTAAAAGCCCTGCAATCAATTTGCTTCTTCTGCTATTGCTCCCAGATTGTACAGCTACTCCGCAATGAGTACAAGCCGCTGCTTCTGGCAAAACCGATGATCCGCAATTTCTGCAGAATTTGTTTCCCGCATTGGTGGCATAACCGCAATTTACGCAAATCGCCGCATTATTATCAATTTCTTTTCCACAGTTTTTACAATACATACTTTTCCTCCTACCAAAAATAAAACAATAGTTTTCGAGTATATTCTATTAACCAACCCAACAGGATTAGCATCAATAAAATGTTATTTGCTTTCTTATTTTGTATCGGTGCACCATCATATATAAGGTACCAGAGCAAAATGGGAAAACTCCAAAACATTAAATGATAGCTTATCGCTGCTTTAAAATTACCTTTTAATACAGAGCGCCAGGCTCTTGTCATTCCACACTCCGGACATGGAAATCCAAATGCCCTATTGAAAATACACCCTACATCAAAATAAACCAAGAAGGTAACGACAATAAAAAACAGAAGTAAAAAAATAATCTTTCGTTTGAAATTTGTTGGGATTTTTATGTTGTTTCCAATATGTTTCTTCATACAGTTAATATGAACGAAATTTCTGTTGAAACTCAAACCTACTTTTTTTCAAAATACAGCACTTTGTCTTTACGTTCAAACCCGTCTGGAGTTTTTACAAATCCCTTATTTTTCATCATTTGAATGTATTCAGGGGTGTTCATAAATAAAGCCTTTGCCAAATACACCTTTGTGAAGTCTTCTGGGTCGTATGCAATTTTTATTTCGCCCCCAACCGGGATATCTGAATAATACATATCAATTGTTGCTTTTCGTTCATTTCCGTAAGCATCCAAATAAGATATTGCACATTCATAATAATGTCGGATGCGATCTGATATGGTTCTGGTTTTTTCTTCTACGCTTTCGATAACCGCAATAGCAAAAGGACCAGTTTTGATCCGATCATAACCGTGCTGTTCCTCTTTTTTTACATATATTCCCACAATTACAAAAACACTCACAAATATTGCGATAAGTACTGGAATTATATAAGCCATATAGCTAACCTCTCTTTCTGTTATCTACTTTAAATATGAATGAAAATTTTCAAACAAAAAAGCCCCAACATTATGGGGCTTTCTTGTTTATTATACTTCCAAAATAGCTTTTGCAGAAGCTAATTTGTCGAGTCCGTATCTTTTTGCCCTTTCATAAGACAAATCATTAAACCACAGTGCCAATTCGTTTAACTTCACAAAATTTCCTGCTGCTTCTCTGGAAGGAAACAACATAGAGGCTTTTCCATAACTCTTGTTTTCGATCAGGTATTCCGCCTGCCATTCCATATACTGAGATTCCCAGTGATCTGCAATTGTGACGTATTTTCTTCCGACGCTTTTAACTGTTGTTTCGTATATTTCGGGTCCTTTTAATCTTCCTCTGTTTTCATGAAGGATGAAGGCCGGTTCTCCGACCTTAAAATCCTTAAGCGTAACGTTTGCCATCATCTTCTCCTTTATTTGTATCTGCGAAAGCGCTCCAAAGTTTGCCAAATCTTTCCAGCTTATTTAATAAATCATCAATCTTGGTTTCAGCGCCTTCAAGCTTTTCTTTTAACTCTTCTATCTGTTCGTTTGTTTCGTTTGTTTCATTTGTTACATTTTGAGCAGCCTCATTTGAAGTGTTGTTTTTTATAGGATAATCAATTCCAATAGAGATTTTCAATGCCTTATCAATCTCTGCCATTTCCTCTTGTGTACAGCTTCTCACGTATGTATCTAAACGATCCTTCGATACCGTATCAATTTGTTCGCATAGAGCCGTTGACATTACTGCGCACTTGATTCTCACATGCGTTGGCAATGAAGTTTTTTTCTGTGTAGTAAGATATACTACCTCAACTACCGGTGAAAATTTATTTCCTATATCATTAGAAACGATAATTCCTGGTCTATCTCCGTCTTGTTCGCTCCCCTGAACTTGTCCAGTTCCCTTTTTAATAAAAAAAATATCTCCTCTTAAAATATCCATATAGTACTTCCTTTCCGCACAATCGCGATTTAGAAAAATGAATTTTGTCTCCTTTCTATCTTTTATTGTTACAAAATTAATATGATAGAAAAAAGCATCCGGCAAACCCGAATGCTTTCTTTTTTTTATAAACTTTTTTTCAAGTCATCAATAATACTCTGAATCCCTACTTTTTCATGCTCCGGACAATTTAAAAGAAGTGCTTCTAATTTAGAGATAGCCTCTTCTATTCTCTCATCTTTGTTTTTGAAACATTCCATAATGAGCTTTCCGTCTTCCAAATACATCTCAAGCGGCTCTCCTTCACTGTGTTCTGAACCAAACAATTGTCTTCTGATCTCCTTTGGAATCACAATTCTTCCAAGATCATCCACTCTTCTGACGATTCCAGACTTCATATTATTTTCCTCCATTCGTTTTCAGATATTCCCGAAGCAATTCTTTTGCAGCTTCTTTTACTGCTTCCCAATAAGCTCCGTAATAACCATCTCCAAGCTTAGAATCAACCATATCTGCGATTCTTTGATCCGCGATCAATTGCTGAATTTCATTTTCCTTTAAACTATTAACAATTGTCTGAATATCATCTTCTTCAATATTTTCGTCTTCCGGAAACAGGACCGAAATTAAATCATCAACCTTACACTGATCCTGATACTTGCGGCCGACATTTCCAATGAAATCCCTTGTCATTCTAAGAGAACCTTCCTGCAGCGAGATCATATAATGATTTTTATCAAAGTGGCCAGCTTCCCAAATTACAAAGCCGTCCTTTTGATGTTCACTTACAAATACCTCATTGTTGATCCAATTGCAGGATTTTCCCGTTTCCAGTTCATGAGCAATAGTTTCATTTAATATGCCGTGAGCCATTGCTTCATCGGTAAATACCTGCATATTACTGCCGGCTTCACCATCATAAGCCCAGCTTTCTTTTAAGAAATAAAGTCTTTCTCTTGGTAATGATTCTGGAAGAATTAACATATCCGGCGACATGATTACTAAATCAAAACCAATGTCTTCGAGTTTTTTCTCCTGCTGATACAAATCAGAAAAAATAGCCTCTTTTTCTTTTACATCAGCTTCAAGCTTAGGTAATTCAAATCGGCAATAAATATCGGGACCATCATTTTCTGTTTCTTTATCTTCTCCATCTCGGATCTCTACGATAACACCAGATAGTCCAGCATATTCACTGCCTGCTGCAGCAATCACATGATCGCCTACAGCATAAGTTTCTCCGAAAAATAAAAATTTTGCACCAACTCTGTTTAATAACATAATCTTCTCTCCTTTTTTCTTTGGTAATAAGAATATGAAAGAAAAAGCACCCGGTTAAAACCGGATGCTTTCTTTTAATCTTTAATTTCTTCTAACTCTTCATACGTTCTGGCGCTGGCCACAACAACTACGTTGTATACGGTATTTGTTTTGTATCCATTTTCTGCACAAAAATTTGAAAACAGTTTAATTAACTCCTCGTTACCAGCTTTGGTTCCAATATGTTCCACATCAAACTGTGTTTCGTCTTCTCTACCGTCAGAATTAATAAAACAAATATCAACTGCTTGCCAAACCTTCAAGGAATCTACATTTATCTGTAGCCCTTTTTTCTTTAAAAATTCACGGACCGTCATGTTTTTCTCCTTATTCTGTGTATAATCATTAATCAGTGAGACTATCAATATATTGTGTTAAAGGAATTGGATTATCGCTCTCTCCATGCAGATATACCATTCCTCCGTCATTATTTTGCTTAGCGTACATTTTGCGAAAATGCATTGCCTGTTTTTTATCCAAAGAAATAGTGCTACTGTGTATTTCTAAAACTCTCTTTTCTTTTTCGCTAAAAATAATTTTCCAATGCATATTTTTCCTCCCATATTCTTCTTTGGTTATTAACTTATTTATTTAAATCCACAGTCGGTATTTTTCGGAGTCTGATGATCATGATAATCCGAATTGTGCATTTATCTCTTTTTGTTTTCCATTGCAACATTATTCATATGATACCTCAATTCTCATCAACAACAGGAACGGGATCCTTTACAGAGACCTCATAAGCTATTCTTTTTTCAACTTCGTTTTCTGCAAGATATTTATTATATGCCCTGCTTTGGAACCGCCCGCAAAATATAAAATGATCTCCAACATTAGCCTGCGAAATAAATTTTGCATTTCTTCCCCAACAAATACAGGGGATATAATCTGTTTTACCGAAAGGTCTGTTTACAGCTAAGATCACATCAGCAATCTCTCTTCCGGATGGAGTGACTCTATAAATTGGAGCCTTACAAATGTATCCATCCAGAAGCACCTCATTATTCTGATTACTTTCAACTACTTCTTCTAAAATCCCGAAATCTCTTACAAAGATAGATAAGATTAAACTGTGCTTTTCCCCTTCATGCAGGTTAAAGCTTCTGATCTGACCGGTTATCTTTACAATTTTTTCAGTTAAGTCAGAGTTGACGTCGATCAATTTCTCAGAAATTACTACCGGAAGAACATCTTCCGTATTACTAAATCGCTTCACCTGAATATAGGAAAGATAAAATTTTTCTCCATATGTTTCGTGACTGAATTTGAATTTACCATTCAAAAGACCAATTACGGTTATCTGATTATTGTTAGCTACATTTTTTGTCATCTGTGTTCTCCTTTATTTTATCAATATTAGTCCATCTGATTTTTTTAATTGTGAGTACAAAATACTCGGTATCTCTTTCGGCTCCCCATTCTTCTTTTCCCGCTTTGATATCAAGCGTGCAATCTGCGATAAATGCAGGCGAATCTTTCCGGTAACCATTCCGGAACATTACCATTCTCTCATCGGTCCCTACCGGAATAATTGAGTAAGGGTACATATCGAATTCATTCTTCAATCGGCTCAGATAATAGGGCTTAATTTCACGGTATTCTTCTTTCTTTTCTCCAGAAAGAATCATGTCAAACCATTTTTTCTTAATCGGCAGTATTAACATGACTTACTCCTTTATCAACATTCTTGATAGATCTTCCGCATCTTCCAAGCCTAATCGGATTAATGTTTTCATCTGAGGATCTGTGATTGTATGTTCACCACCAATATAAACATGGTATTTCTCTTTAAGTCTTGTTTTATAAATTTTACACCAGCCATGGCTTTCCAGATACTCTTCAGAATTCGATGTATCTACCATTCCATAGCAGATTTTGTCTGCCAGTGCTGCATGACCCATGTATTCACAATGAAAATACCTTCCATCAGGAGAGATCCAACCATATTTGGTGTCGTAAGATTTTCTTTCATGCAATTCCTGTGCGATAGTGTTTGTTTCCTTTGTTGGCTTAGGAGCTTTGTATTTCGTTCCAAAATCTTCAAAAAAGTCTAAAAAATCAACTCTGTTGCTCTTGTGGTTCTGAGGCTGCACCCAGATTGCTGCAACCGTATTGCAAGGGATGATAAAAATAGAATGATCCGACACTTTTGAATTCATCAAAAGCTGCATGCCAAATTCATTCAGATCTTTTTCCATTACCATTTCCCACTTTTTTATTCCTTTTTCCATCCAGCAAAACAATAAATTATTCATCTCTTTTTGCGTTCTCCCTCTTCTCTTTTGCTCCTATTAATTCCTGCTGCGCCTCATATCGCATTATAATTTCTTCATTCTGTTCTTTTAAGGCTTTGTAGCTTTCATAATTTTCATTTTCCTTGGCAAGCTCTCTTACCATGGACATGATCTTATTATGAGATGAAACCAGGCATTGCCTCAGCAATTTCACATTTTCTCTTGATTTTTCGTATTCTTCTTTACTAATATTTCCCATCGCATTCTCCTTAGTTTAGTTCATCATTGATTTGCGCCGCGATAGCAATAAGTTCTTTCATATCAACCGGCGCTTTTTGAACAAAAAGCTCGTTTCCAATATGCATAAACTCAGCGTAAATTAGAAAATTCGCCATTGTTTCATTACTGATTTCATGGCCTGCGTCAAATATTGCCGCATGGAAATGTTCAATATCTTCAATCATATTTAAACATTCAAAATAATAAGCCCCAACCCAGTCTTTTTCAGGGTCATCTGGCTTCTGACCATGGTATAGAACATCTAAAAGATTATTTACGATACATCTCCAAAATGGTCTCATGCAATTTATCCTCCTCAAAAAGATGTATACTCGTATTCTTCGTAAGAACTTAAATCAAAACAACCCTTTTCCATAAGTTCCCGACAGATACGATTGCATTCTTCTTTCTCAATGCCGGGAATACCAATTTTGTCACCATCGGCCATTTCTAAAAGCAATCCCTCCACGCATTGAGTCTCGTCAAAATCTTTGTCATTTCTGATGTCATCATCATAAAAAACATTTGTAACTTCTGCTACCTCTAAGGCATTATCCTTTTTGATATTCATTAATAAAACTCTCATTTAAAATCCTCCTTTTTTCTTTGATACACAAAATATGATGGAAAATTGGATGATGAGAAAATATTTACACAAAAAATTGCTTATCTGCCAAAATATTCAATTTTAACTCAATTTTAAGTCATTGATATTTCTAACATTCATTTTTAACGCGTTTTAACGCGTTAGAATGCATTAGCGTGTGTTAAAACTAATTAAATAATCGCACGCGTGCGAATAATTCTGCTTCAAAATCTCATTAGGTGAGAGCATAGCAGTTTAACCGTATGGAAAAACATACGGTTTCGATGTTTTAAGTGCATATTTTGCAGAAAAATCTCAAATATTGACATCAAAACGAAGATTTTGGGGATTTAGAAGAAAGACTGCAATGCTTTTTGCAATGTTCCGCAATATCACTGCAATGTTAAAATTAGGTGGTGTTTAGAGAATGTTGCGAATTTGGTGACCTTTTCGGGTAGTTCTAACAAAAAAGTACCCGAAATGGGTACTTGAAAGGATGTGGAAAATTAATCTTGGAATTCTAACTCTTCTATCATCTGGATTATGAAGGCGGGCATCACCTTTGTCTCCAGGTTAAAATATGATGCAGCGTACATTGCACAGGTCCATTTATCTTTAAATAAACCTGAATTTACATAATAGCGTATTTGTCCCATACATTTAATAATGCATTCATCTAATTTGTCCATAAAATCTTCTGTCATGTTTTTGGCAATTTCAAAAATTAATTTGTTTGCCTGATCTTCTTCAAAAGTTGGGTTCATATAACTTCTCCTTTGTGATTATTTATGGAAATATTTGTATATTACCACAAAAAGACAAAAGAAGCAATAAAAAGCTCCGGAATTTTCTGGAGCTTTTATTGCTGTTTTAATAGCGCAGTTCTGATCAATCAGTTAATTTCTTATCTAATTTCTTATTTCCGCTATTTCTATATCTGCTGTTTTTCTTTTGGCCCTTAGATATGCTTTCTATTGCAGAAATCAATAAAATTAGAGTTATTGAAATAACTATTAACAAAGCAGGCAATTTTACACTCTCCTTTTATATTAATATATATACTTGCTTACAAATTCATAGCTTCTTGGAACAAATTCCTTACATTTTTCTTCGTTTACAAATATCTGATGAAAAACAGATGCAAAATATTCGACTGCGCTTGAGGTATGATGTCCATCACCAATAGATTCAGTATCGCATTTATTAAAATCATCCTTTTCTGTTTTAAAAATTTCAGAAAACTCATCGCTCAAGCTTGGCCAATCATTTATAATATCAATGGCGTGACCTATTTCATGAATAAGGGCATGATTTACATCTTTCTTTCGTTTGTCTATATAGATGATTTTTTCATCATAAAGCGTAATTCCGGATATTTTAAAATCAAACCCAAATCTCGGACTAAGATCAGTTCCGGATACAGTAATTTTCCATCCGTTATCTGTAAGTAGCTGCTTGATATTATCAGGAATTATTTCATTCCATATATAATTTGCCCTTTCCAGCGCATCTGTATTTGTTCCTGGATCACCTGTAATGAAATCATCATAAGGACCGGGCGGATCCGGCACCACAATATTAATTGGTTCTCCCATAAGATACTTTCCGGAACAATAGTATTCTTTGTCTTGGTAGATAATTCTGCACCAACCATTTTCGGCCACTCCAGTTACAGTAACCTCTTTGTTCTGAGCGATAGTAGTTAGTTTTTCAAACTCTATTCCAGGCCCGCTCCGTAAATTTAAAGAGGTGGATGCGTATTTTGTGTGATTTTCCTTATCTTCCACAAAATAAATGACATCTATAAAAAATGATTCAGAATACTCATTATAAGTCACCGTAATCTCTTTTTGCCCGCAGGTTGACATATCGACATCGCCAATTGTGTAAACTGAAGGGTCTAATGACCCTGCTTTCCCATTACTATAAAGCAATTCAACGATCAAACCAGATAAATCCAATTCATCATTACGGAGGTATTGTTTTTTCATATTTTCCGTATGCAATACGATGCCAGTCTCTGCAACTGGAATGGATTCCTTTTTCGATTCTTCTTTTTTGATATTCTTTACATTATCAATGCCAATTTTTACTTCATAGGAAATAGCCGCTTTTGTCGAATCCGTTTCTTGCTCTATTTTTCTCTCTGCTTCAACTTTCACTTCTTCTTTTGGTGCAATTTTAGGTACCGTTGATGTAAAGAACACAAGAAGCGATGATCCTGCTGCCAAGAAAATGCTTATTAACCATTTCTTCATACGGTGATATTATTTCGTTTTGCATTTGGAAACACATATTGATTTTTATGTATCTCGCAAAATGAAATTCTCCTTTAAAAGTAATATGAAAGAAGTTTTATGTATCCTCAATCTTCTATTCCGTCATTTTCGCCAAAATTGTTCTGTTGTTTTCACGCAAAAAAAAGCTTCAGGATCTTCCTGAAGCTCTTATGTTATCTTTTTCTTAATAAAAATGACGCCCAAAGACATAGAATTATTATTGTTAAATAAGGTATAGCGCTGAATAAGACTACGCTGGCCGGTGCACTGTATCCCATGTGTTCGATACCGCAAAGCATATTTCTGTATTGGTAACCTACCACTGCATACATGACTCCAAAGAGAATGATCGAAATAGACAACAACAAAATTCGCAATTTATCTTAGTCTACGCAGAAGACCACTTTTGATTCTTTGAATCGGGCGTGGTAGGTCACTCATATTTTTCACCTACTCAGTCGCTTTTCTGACACTCAAGGATTGCGTCAATTATCAAAACAATCGACAGCACCAGAATTTCATCAACATCATCGGCGATACTTATTTCGTAAGAATCTCCCCACGTCATCCACCTCTTACAAATGTAACCAACCACAGTGTCTCCATTTATAATCTCATAGTCGTGATTTAAGAAATCTCCTTTGATCTTCCAGCCATTATTTAAAACAGTATACTCTGGCTTAAAGAATGTAAATTCTTTGATGATCTCATATGGATCTCCTTCATTTAAATAAATAAAATGCTTTGCGTGCAGGGACCAAATCTTTCTTTCGATCAAAGCAACCTGCTCATTATTCCAGTTATAGAGACGGAGTGTCTTTCTTATAGAAAAAATCTGCTCATCTACATGGTATTTTTCTCCGCCGCTTTCGTCGTATATAAAGAATTGATCTCCAATAGAAAATACTTTTTGTTTGATGTATAGGTTCATAAAAAATCCTCCTTTAATATAAATATGAGAGGAATATTATTAGGTATAGAAAAAACTGCCAGGAAAACCTGACAGTCTTTCTTTTATCGAATATCGTTCATTACATACACATGACAGCCTTTCATGATATCTAAGGCAGCGGTATGTCTTTCCGGTGTTGTTCCGGCGCAGCAGCTTGCGTCTACAGAAATCTTCGTTGTAGGAAGATAAGTTTTGGTTGCCAGAACATTGGTAATAACGCAGATATCTGTACAAAGTCCAACAAATTCAATTTCATCGACCTCATCGTCGCGTTTAATTTCCTCATTCAGATACTGAACCAATAAAGCGGATCCAAAAGTGCTTTTTTCAAAGACTCTGCATTTCCTGGAAGAAATCGCTCGTACCACCTTTTCGTCTAAAAGCCAGCCAACTGTATCTCGAATACAGTGTTCTATCGGCAAAATCTTTCCTTCCGGACTATTCAGATAATCAAATCCATGGGTGTCTTTCGTCACAAAGATAGGACCATCATGACTTTCAATCTTTGCGACGACCTTATCTACAATCGACTCTGCGTCCTTAGATCCCAAGGATCCGGTAATGAAATCGTTTTGCACATCCACAATTACTAAAATCTTACTCATATTGTTTCTCTCCTTTTGTTTTGTGATATAAACAATATGATAGAAAACTATCCTTGCAACAATTTGTTTGGGTTATTTTTTCTGCGAAAGAATCGCATTTAGTTCCTTTAGTGTAATCTGATACACCATCATAGCTCTCTTTTTATCTTCTCCGTTTTCTTTATAAAAACTCACAATTTCCTCATCGGATATCTCAACAGTCTCCGGCTCATTCATAAAGCACATACAAAAACTCCATCTCATTTATAGTATTTCTCGTACCAACGCTCTTTTCTGATATATTTTTCTTTAACTTCAGATTTATCTTCCTGTTGATAACTGCATTTGTTGCCATTGTTACAGGTTCCAAAATCTATATCAAAAAAGGGACACTTGTTTATATTTTCAGGCAAAGTACACTTCATCAGAATCACCTCTTTTGTATTTCGAAAATATTATACCTCAAAACGCTGTATTAATCAAATCAGTTTATAAAAAAAATGAACAGGTCCGAAAAAATCCAACATATTATATTTAAACAAACAATTAAGCAAAGGGCACTTTATGGAAAAACAAAACAAAATTGAATTGTCATCCTTTTGGCTACACATTATAGCTATAATTACAATGCTGTGCGATCATATATGGGCAGTATTTTTATCTGGTCATACCTGGATGACTTGCATCGGCCGCATTTCTTTTCCAATTTTTTCATTCATGATTGTAGAAGGATACTTTCATACCCGGTCCTTAAAAAAATATATAGGAAGATTGCTCATTTTTGCAGTAATATCGGAAATTCCCTATGACTTAGCCTTCGGTGGAAGACTCTTTTATTTATCAAGACAAAATGTGTTGTGGACTTTTTTGATTTCTGTATTCGTAATTCACTGTATTGAAAAAACGAAAAAGAATGGCTCTTTTATAAAACAAATAATTTTCACTATAGCTGCATTGCTTTTCGGAGGCATTGTTGCATTTTTGATTTTTTCTGATTATTATTATGTCGGCATTTTGATTGTTTTGACTTTTTATTTCTTTAGAGAACAGAAGTGGTGGTGTTATGTTGGTCAGCTCGTTTCTATGTTATACCTCAACTTTGAGCTGCTTGGAGGATCATCTTATGAAATTCCAATAGACGAATACATCCTTTTTCTTCCGTTACAGGGATTTGCTGTACTATCTTTGATTTTTATCTGGGCGTATAAAGGAAAGCAAGGATATCATAGCAGATGGTTGCAATATATTTATTATAGCTTTTACCCGGCACATTTATTAATTTTTGCCTTATTTAATCTTGCTATTTAATTAATAGATTCACCCATCAAGGTGGTCTCTTTTATAAAAAACATCCGGCATCATCCGGATGTTTTTGCTATTTTCGCTTTATTAATTCTACTACCAATTCCTTTTGAACTTTCATCGTAAAGTCTTCTTCTTTTTTACTGTATATAGGTTCCAGCTTTCTTATTATAAAAGAAAAACCATCTTCTGCATTATCTATCCTTTTTTGAAAAGCTTCTTTTCCTAATTTTTTGATAAACTCATCTGGATCCTTATAAGGAGTAAGATCGATCACTTTGCATGTAAGCCCGGCTTCTTGTAAAATGTCATATGCCCGGATAGCAGCCTGTGTACCTGCAGCATCACTGTCATACGCCAGCAATACACTGTCGGTATATCTTCGCAAAAGAATTGCCTGTTCTGAAGTAAGAGCGGTTCCAAGAGAAGCTACTGCCTGTGTGAAACCCGCCTGATGCATTGCAATGACATCCATATATCCTTCACATAAAATAATATTTCCGGTTTTTGAAGCTGCTGCACGGGAGAAATTCAAAGCATACAGGTTTTTTCTTTTATCAAAAATTGGTGTTTCCGGAGAATTTAAATACTTGGGTTCGCCATCTCCTATGATGCGTCCGCCAAAACCTATTATCTTATTATTTATATCCTGTATCGGAAACATGACGCGATTCCAAAATTGGCTGCTCATTCCGACTTTATCAGAAAACATTGCCAATCCAGCTTCTGAAATTATATCTTCTTTATAACCTTTCTTTTTTAAATATCGAACTAATTGAACTCCTTTTTTGCCCGCAAAGCCTAAATCAAAATGATTAATTGTTTCATCGGACAGTTCCCTGTTTGTTAAGTATTGGTATCCTGCATTTCCTACATCTGTTCGCAACAGGTAGTGGAAATACCCAGAAGCTTCTTCGCAGATCTTATACAGCATTTTTCTTCGTTTGATCCGCCTTTGGTCTTCTTCTGCATATTCCATTTCTGGCAATTTTAAATTTATCCTATCGGCCAAATATTTTACAGTTTCCGGAAAAGTGAGATGCTTGTAATTCATCAAAAAAGAAAATACATTTCCACCATTACCGCAGCCAAAGCAAAAATATGTTTGCTTGCTTTCGGAAACCATAAAAGAAGGATAATTTTCTTGATGAAACGGACATAATCCCCAGTAATTATTTTGCTTTTTTACTATCAGTATATGTTCTGAAATTACATCAACGATATTTGTTTTCTTTTTGATGTAATTGATCGTTTCTTCAGAATAGTACATACAAAATCATGCCTCCATTTGTTTTCATATAAACAATATGAATGATTTTTTTGAAGACGAAATATTTTTGCGCTAAAATATATTAACTGCCTATGATTGTGTTTGATTCTTTTTTTGTCACATCTTCTTTAAGCAGTGTATATAATGTTGATACAACCGGGATACATGTTAACATTCCCACAATACCAAAAAGACTTCCGCTTACACTTACGGCAACCAGCACATAAATTGGAGATAAACCTACAGAGGTGCCCACTATTCTTGGATAAATAAAATTACCTTCTATCTGCTGTATGATCAAAAACATAACAACAAAACATAATGCCATGTTTGGGCTATCGATCAATACCAAGAAAGTGCCAATAATACAACCGGTAAAAGCTCCGACGATTGGAACCAATGCAGTTACAGTAATCAATGTTCCGATCAATACAGCATAAGGAAATCTAAATATAGACATCACTATCATGAACATTAATCCCAAAATTGCCGCGTCTAAACATTGGCTGGAGATAAATCTTGAAAAATTCTGATATAGAAGAGAAAAAATATATAATATCTTTTTGTGTACTTTTTCAGGTAAATATGCAGCAAAAACTCTATCGACTCTGTTTTTATGTTTTTCTTTTTCTAATAACAGATAAATTGCAAATACAATCGCTATAACGAAATCGAGTAAGGTTTCAAAAAAGCTGCTTGCTACATTTACGGTAGATACAACAATGCTGCTGATGCCGGAATAAGTTGCATTTGCTATTTTGGTTACGATATCATTCCAATCCCAATTTAATATATCCAGAGATTTTATATATTCCTGCACATGTTCATTATTTTCAAAAACTTCCTGTAGCGCTAAAATAGTTTCTTTTATAAAAATAGGAATTTCTATTGTTAAATCTGCGATCGTTTTTGATAATTGTGGTAAAATCAACAAATAAATGAGCCAGACAATCGATCCAATAAAAAGAAGAGCTATTAAAAAACTCAAAATTCTTTTTAACTTTTCCTTTTTTAGTTTGAATAATATTTTCTGTTCCACAAACTTCATTGGTAGATTAACTACAAAAGCAACTATAGATCCTATTAAAAACGGAGTTATCACATTAAGTCCTATAGTAAAAAGCGCTGTCACTTTATCAAAATTTGTTACTGCCAGGATTAAAACTGCAGCAAACAAAATTAATCCCCTGATTGCTTTTATGTCTTTCTTTTTCATAATTTTTAAAAAGCTCCTTTAAATTCTATTTGCAAAACTAATATGACGGATTATTTTTAACAACAAAAAACGGACCATAAAGGCCCGTTTTCGTTGATATTTGTTTAATAAAAAATATTTGCAATAGGAGAATCCTTAGACAAAATAATCGTTTTATCTCCTTCCATGGATACCTTCAAAGCATCCAGACTTCTCACAAAAGAATAAAATTCTGTTCTGGAAGGATCATTATAAGCTTCGGACAAAATCCTCATATATTCTGCTTCTCCCTCAGCTGTCAGTATAGAAGCTTCCTTTTCTGCCTCAGATAAAAGCACCATTACTTCTTTATCCGTCGTATTCCGTATTTTTTGTGCTTCTGCATTACCTTCTGCAGTATAGGTCGCGGCAATATTATCTCGTTCAGAAATCATTCGGGCATATACGGAAGTTTTATTGTCACTTGGCAGATCCAAATGCTTGGTCTCGAAACTTAATATAGCAATACCGTATTGGTCCAGAGAATTTCCAATATTTTTCATAACTGCTTTTGCCAGTTCTCCATCACGGCCGCTTATTACATCTTCCTGTTTTAAGCTGCTTATTACATTCTTGGTAGCATTATATACGATGGTATTCAGTCTTCCTTCTGCATTTCCAACGGAACCGTTCAATGTCTGAGAGAATTTCAGTGGGTCTGTAATATGCCAAAGAATATAACTGTCTGTAATCATCGTCTTTTTATCACTGGTGATAACATCAGAAGTTTCCAGATCGTACAGCATGATCTGCTTTGGCAGCTTGTCTACTGTCTGCAAAAACGGGATCTTAAAGCTGATACCGGCATCCTCTACCACATGATCGACACGGCCGAACTGTCTTACCAGGCTATACTCGTTCTCATTTGTGATAACAATGCTGGTGCCAAAAACAATTGCAGCCAGAATAATAACAGCCAAAAATATTTTTTTTGCAATCTTCATATTAGTTACCTCCCTGCTCTGTAGTATTGTTGGATCCGGACTTTATGAATGATTCAATTGGATATAAGGTCTGTACCTGTCCTTCGGAGCTCTCAATAATCACCTTCAGTTCAGGCAGCACTTCCTCCATTGTTTCATAAAACATTCTCTGTTTCGTTATTTCCGGATTTTTCATATATTCTTCATACATAGAATTAAATCTTGCTACCTGTGCGGTTGCTTCGTTAATTCTCTTAGTCTTTTCCGCCTCTGCATCCTTTATGATAGCGTCTGCTTCCGCCTCTGCTTTCGGGATCTGTTCATTGCGATACTTATTAGCATTGTTTACGGAAGTCTCTTTACCCTGCTTTGCTGTCTCGACAGCTTTGAAGGCCTGCATAACTTCTGCAGTAGGAGGTTCAGAATCCTGAATGGTAATATTAACCAACTGAATACCAAGATCCTGTTTTTCCAATTTATTTAAAATCAATTCCTTGATCTCAGACTGAATCTCATTTTTACCAGTCGTAAGCACCTCATCTACCGGATAGCTGCCGATCACATTTCGGATACAGCTCATACTGATATTTTTTAAAATCTGTACTGGCGCTTCGGAAGAGTAGAGGGATTTTACCGGATCGGACACTCTGTATTCTACAAAGAAGTCTACGTTTACAAAATTGTAATCGCTGGTGATCATTAAAGATTCCTCTTCATAAGATTCATTGGTCTCCAGATTGTATCCGATAGGAAATCCCTGAATTGTGGTATTCACTTTCTTTACTTTTTGTATAAATGGAATCTTAAAATGAAGTCCAGGCTCTGTTACAGCCTTTGCCTGGCCAAAGGTAATCAGGACCGCCTGTTCCTGTTCTCCAACCTGATAAGGTGTTGAAATTACAAAAATAGCAATCACCATGCCAATAAGCATCGCTCTCAGAAGACCCCAACGACTTGCTTTCTTTTTCTTTCCGGATCTATTTCCGTCTTCCCTTTCAAGGTTATAAATGAATTTTTCAATAATTTCGTCTAATGAATTAAGCATAATGTTTCCTTTCTTGTTTTTTTATTTGCTTTTTCCCTTCGTATTAATTTGATTATTTTTTTCTTTCCTCTCAGTCCACAATGCCTGCGGATTATAATCGCAGCAGCTGCATTTTTTCTCTGATAATTGATCAAAGTATGGACAGTTTTTTCTTTTACACGGTTTTCTGTATTTAGATTTCATTTTTATTCTCCTTAACCCGGATGTAATCTTCCAGGCGCTGGTCCAGATCTCCACAAAGATCATAGATTTCTTCTTCCATTTCCAAATCACATTCGGCCGGTTTCAGATCAAGAACATCTTTAATAGCCTTCTGCAATCGTTCCAGCGCTTTAACTCTTTGTACTTCGTCATCAGCTATATTATCTGCTGAAATCGTTAAGGCACCATCAATGCATTCTATACCGTACCTTGTCTTAATAAGAAACCGGTAATTTCCGAACCAAACAGATTTCTCTGAACGCTTCGTACATTCATACTTTCTTTTCGTGGAATTGTTATAATATTTCTTTCCAACTTCAAATTTTGTTTTCTCCATATCTTCTCCTTTCATCTTTCAGTAACTTTAATATGATTGAAAAAGATGATTTTGGTTTTTATTTCACAAAATACGTTTAAGGAGGCGGTGAACAAACGAAAATAGCCCTCCACCTCAGTTTTAAATACACCTTCATCGAAAATACCCATTCCTTCTTTCTTTCGGTAACCTCATCAAGCCTTCAGTCTCAATCAAAAAAAATAACCTCATCTTACCCAGAAGAAAAGTAGCGGCATCCGCCCTCACTCTCAATCTTTTCTTTCTTCTTTCTTACAAAGCACAAATGTTTCACGATGATGTTTATATTGACAAATCTTTCACAAACCGCGCCTTCGGCGCCAATGCTTTGTCCTCTCTTTCACCCATTCCTGCTTATTCTTCATTTTCTTTTTAATGCACCCATAATGTTGGGGGCATTATGGAAGGTTATGAAAAGATAGGGTTATGGTTGGACAATGATACTGAGGCAGAAGGCTTATGATTCACCCATTATATTGGGGTCATTTATAAGGTTTTTTATATAGAATAGGTTATATTATATATATGGCAGGCCCATCGGTACATTTTTAGAGACTATAATGCACCCACTATATTGGGGCTCTTCTATTCTGTTATTTATAGGATTCACCCATAATGTTGGGATTAAGTTGCCCCACTATATTGGGACTGCATGGAGAATAGATAAGAAAGATGGCAAGAATGGATGAGAAACAGAGCAACAAGGTAATTTATTCACAGAGGTTGAATGTACGTACATGGCTGCCCTGCTTGTGTTGTTATAATAGGTTTATTTTTTATTGAGATAGAGGGCTTGTATCAAAATGGTTTTTGTTTGACAAAACGCAGGGCTGTTGCCGTAGGCGGACCCATATACCAATCCTCAATCGCTTCTTGCACTCTTCTTTTCTTTTTCGCTGCGCGAAGTGCACCTTCAGGATCAGTTGACAAAACAAGGTCATCGCCACAATAACGACCTTCCATGCAAAGTTATGCGAGCTCGCGCGAAGTTCGGGTACCTGGACACTAACACCAGAGTATGATCACTTCCTGCCTTTTTCAAACAATTTTTGCTTCGCGAATAGAGAAATGGTTGATGGGAAAAGAAATCAATGTGAGCCTTCAGAGTCAATAGAAAGGAAATCAGCCACGAAAAGACAAAATTGCCGTTGGCGGACGCTAATACCAGACACAAATCGCTTCCTGCAGTTTTTTTAAACCTTTTGCTGCGCAGAAGGATTAAAAAGATGAGCCTTCAACGTCAGTACAAAAAAGACATGGGACTCATATACCGGCGTTATATCGCTTTCCTGCAATTTTTCTTTTTCTTTCGGAAGGAAGGGAGATAAAATTAGGTGAAATATGTTTTGGACTTTATTGATGGATGGAAAATGGAGGGAAAATAGATGATTGGCTTTTACTGAGACAGAGGGCGTAAAGGTGTATTGTGTAAATGCTATGTATTCGGTACTGATTTAGAAGGCTTTTATTGAATGGAGCGAGAATAAAATTAAAAATGGTATATGGGGCACATATACCATTGGATAATCGCCTTCTCGCCATTATTTTATATTTTTTAAAGAAAAACTAATCCTCTGTTATAAATAATATCTCATCTGGAAATATTAATCCAAGTCGCTCTTTGGCGATTTCTATACAAAAAGCTTTTGTTTGCATGTACTTTTCATATTCTAATAATCTCTGAGTTTCGTTTTCGGCGTCCGCAATTTGCTCGTTAAGTTCGAGAGCTTTTGCTTCTAACTTAGACAACTTGTTATTCAAATCATAACTGTGTACTCCGATAACACAGCTTAATATTAATATTACAAAACACACCAAAAGCATACTAAATTTATGTTGTATATGCTTATATAAACTTCGTTTATATTTTTTTCTTCTCTTCTTCATAAATATAAGCCTCCTAACAACAGTTTAATATAAATTAATTGAAAATTCAATCTTTTTTAAATATACGTTCCCTTTATAGTTAAACAAATAAAAAGCACAAAACATAAATCTATACACTTATTATAGAAAGGGCAAAAAACATGATTTACGAACCTTTTAAACTATCAAAATTTTAAAACTTTTGTACAAAGTGAACAATAAAAAATAATAACAAGGACCCTAACGCCAACAAAAAGATAGGTATTTATACCTACTGTTCTATATATAGTTTTTTCGCAAAAATCAAAAATTATAAGACATCAAAAAATGTCGCTAAAAACGCTTAAAAAAAATAAGAAATGGATTAAAAATCATCAAAAAAGCAGGCTATTTAAAAGAATTAATATAATCTCACGTATCAAATGAGTTAAAAAACAAAAAAACCAGTTTCTATATACAGAATGAATTTTAAATATGTAAAAATACACAAACAAAGAAAAACGGCAGCAGGATTACCTGCCGCCGCAATAGGTTGTTAACTAAAAATTTTTTGGAATGCATCCAGATTCTGATTGCTACCTTTTGGTATCGCAAATACCACTTTAGGGAAAACATTTAAGAAAGGAGATTTTTCAGAAGTAAGCAAAAACTTAAAAATTTTCGCCACCTCATAAGGATCCTGCCCAAACACGCCGCATCCATAAGCCCCAAGAATCAAAACGTCAACCTGTTCTTTTTTAGCAATACCGAGAACAAATGCAATACGCTCAAATAAAACTTTTGAATTTTCTTGTTTTGTAACATTGCAATATTTTTCTGCTGCTGAAAAGTTTGGAGCTGCGCAGGTGATTACATCTGCTTCCACTCTGTAATCATCTCTCTCGAAATAAACACCGGGAGAATATAAAGCTCTGTTTATATACAGGCTTCTGTTTTTGGTTTTATTGTTTTCCTCATAATACTGCTTCTGTACGCTGATTACATTGTATAAAAATGATTCATGACAAAGACATTCTTCCTGCGCCTTACTTCCATTCATAAACATTCCGCCAGGATTTTTGTGGGAAGCAAAATTAAGAACAGCGGTACGAGGATAAGTGTCTCCATATTTTAGTACAGCTGACACACTGTCGATATCTTCTACAATTAACTGTGTTTTATAACATAAATTGGTTTCTGGGCTAACAATCACCTGATTTGAATAAATCTTCGTGGCTTTAATGGAGTCAGCAATCGGCTCTTTGAATAAAGCAGCCATTTGTTCCGTATGGGTCTGTGCCAATTTGGCACGCCCTTCTTTATCGTTCCAGTACTCTTTAATATAAGCCATTTTAAAATTCCTCCATTTATTTTTTTATATCAAAAATATGACAGAAAACTCTTACTTTAAAGTTTCACTATTATTTAAAACCATGGTACTGTACAAAAATAACACATCGGCATCTTTAAAATCTACATATCTTTCGAGCATTGCTGGCAGTATATACCTGATATCAACTAATGTAGTTTTTGAATACCCTTGCGCCAAAAGAGGCGCAATACTGCTCCCAAAAGAATCTCTAAAAATAATCAAATGTTTTTCTCTCTCATAATTTGGATTCTCTATTGTACATAAAGAAATAGGACCGCCAACAAATAATTCATAAGGATCGTTAGATATCATTTTAGTTTCATCGTAAACCGGAATCGTTTTATCGTTTTGATAATCAAATACTTTGTAATTGTTTATAATATCATTATTTAAATAAATGATTGTGTCCGGTTTAAGCGGTAAAGCTGCCTGTCCATAATATACGCCATAAAATTTTTCCGGCATTGTTACTTCGTCATAAACAAATGAGAAACTCTTATTCATTTTCTTTATCAACTCATAAGAGACATCAGAAATCTTATCCTGCCTCCAATGGGTATCTGTATCGTAATAATCCTCTTTTGACAATAACGGCAAAATGTCAATATAAGTAAAATTGGGATTTTCTTGCTTCATAATAGAGACCAGCTGTTTGTAATCATAAGCAAGATATCCATTGTCTTCTGCGTAGAAATAATTTTTATCCGGAATGATAGATAAATATACACTGCAGTTATTATCCTTCAAGTACATATCATATACTCTCTGAAATCGTTCTGAGGCGTATTTTAAGTTCGTTTCGTTTAATGGGTAATCCATTGAGTTAATTACATTATCAACCACGTAAATGCCGTTATTATCCGCTTTAGGGGAGCTTATAGCTTTAAGGCTGCGGAAAACGTTTCTTAATGGAAATTGATCCAATGTATAAGCTTCAAACTGACTCATAAAACGCCCAGAAACAATTTCTTCTAAGTTTACTTTGGGTTTCTGTTTTAAAGATCGTCTTTCAGCTGTAGAATATTCTCCATCAGGAAAAACCCAATTAAAAATACACAGAATACAGAATACTATACTGACAGACCAAACGATAATTTTATTTTTATACTTTATCATAAATACCTCCTAAAATCTAAAATATAAAAATGGATTAAAGGATCCATCTATCAAATACGCAGTTATCAGTAACAATAAGAATAATAAAACAAACAATTCTATAAAAATCAAAATATTTGAAATTTTTGCATTTTCTTTTATTTTGGAATAACAGTATTTTGGAAGAGAAGTAGAGCCAATTACTGCAGCAATCAATACAGGTGCAAAACTCTTTAAATAATACAAACATTCTTGCCCCACAATATTGGGTGTTATATTATGATCAATTATAAATAAATGTCTTATATCGTTAATCATTTCAAGGGCATTCCCTGATTGGAAAATAACAAAACTAATAGTAACAATGAAGAACATGTAAATCCTATTCCATACTTTTGCTTTTTCCAAATGCTTGTAGAGCCATAATTTTTCAATAATTAAAAGAATTGCAAATAATAATCCCCAGATAATAAAATTCCATTCTGCTCCATGCCAAAAACCGGTTAACATCCAGACAATAAATATATTTAATAACTGTCTTGCTATTCCATTCCTGTTTCCGCCAAGTGGGATATAAATATAATCACGGAACCATGTTCCAAGGGACATATGCCATCTACGCCAAAATTCTGTTACGCTTTTACTGATGAACGGATAATTGAAATTTTCCAAAAAGGAGAACCCAAACAATTTACCAAGGCCGATTGCCATATCGCTATATCCACTGAAATCAAAATATATTTGCAAACTCACAGAAATTGCATATACCCAATAAAATGCAATTGTTTTTTCATTGCTATATCTAAAAATCTGAATTAATTCACCTAATTGGTTCGCAATTAAAACCTTTTTGCCAAGCCCCAAAATGAACCGACAGATGCCATAGTAAATATTATCTATTGTTATTTTCCTTTCATGCAGTTGCTTATTGATATCAGAATACCTTACAATAGGACCTGCTATTAATTGTGGAAACATAGAAATATAGGTGGCCAGATAAAGGAAATTCTTTTGTGTTGGCACATTTTCGCGATACACATCAATAATGTAACTAATAATTTGAAAAGTATAGAAGCTAATACCAATCGGCATTATAACTGTTAACCACGGCAAATTCGTTTTTAATATAGAATTGATGTTTGAAATAAAGAAATTTGTGTATTTAAAATATACCAGCAAAGATAAACACAATCCAATAGAAGAAAACAAAACAATCTTCTTTGATAGTTTATCCATTAGAATACCGGCAAGATATCCTATCAAAATAGAAATCAACATCAAGAAAATATATTTTGGTTCGCCCCAAGCATAAAATATCATGCTTGAAATAAATAATATTGCATTTCTAAACCTAAATGGGGCCACCAAATATAAAACCAAAACAATTGGTAAGAAATAATACAAAAAAGTAATACTGGAAAATAACATAATATCCTCCTTAAGCAAAAAGCCCTATCTGCAATTATACAGATAGGGTTTTCTTGTTTCCCAAAATCAAAAATTTCTAATTATTGGTTAACAGCTCCTTCGTGCAATACAACAGCTGCCTCGTAAGAATCAGTTACTTTGTCCCTAAAGGTATTGATTGCATCAGTCAAACCAAAAGCTGCGATCATATGATCTTCTACAATCATCACGACAAACTGCTCAGGCATACCACAAAGCCACTGTCTGCCTAAGATATTCGTTTTTACAGCATCAGCAAGTTCCTGATAATTTTCCGAATCTGTCATATGATAAACGCCTGTGGTAAAGTTATTAGCCATCATAGCATTTATCATGGAAGCTGCCCCATCAATCTTATCCACATGAGCTACAGGAAAAGCAAGAGTTGCTTCTAATTCTTCAGTTTTAGCTACATCAAATGCGCCAGGACCTTCAAAATTTAAGTTTTCAGAGTCGCCACCACCTACAGCAAATTTTTCATCTTCACCATAAGATGCCCAAATTTCGTTAATTAAGGTCAATGCAGTAGATTTAGTCTGCTCTTCAGCTTCAGAAGTTTCATCTTCAGAGGTTTCTTTTGTAGCGTCAATAGCTTCTGAATTTTCTTCGTTACCTTCTTCAACGCTTTCTTCAGTATTTCCAGCAGAGGAATCCTCGGCGGACTCTATATTTTCCTGAATTGCTTCGCTTTCAGAAGAAGGATCTTTCTGGGCACCACAAGCAGCCAAAGTTAAAACAACGGTTGACAGTAATAATGCTAAAATTTTCTTTTTCATTTTATTCTCCTTTTTAATATATATTACAAACTACATTTGGCTTTAACTTCCAAACATAGGATGTTTTGAAAAAATAAGTTAATATTTGGTTAATCAAATCGATTGGAATATTTACCTTTTTAGCGATATATTTATTACTATAGTCAATAAATAGACTGCTTGACCGGGAAACCTCCACTTCAAATGCGAAGCATTAAGTGGTGGAGGGTGTCATTTTGCTATTTAAATATTTATAACAAATATCGCCAAAATAAAAGACTTCCGGTTCTGCTGAAATTACAAATGTTTTGTTTAAATCCACAGACGGTATTTTCCGGAGTCTGACGATCCGGAAAATCCGGATTGTATATTTACCTCATATCAGTATGGGATACCGATTTCTCTTCGCCCGCCACTACCGCTAAACTACTCATCCTCCACTTCTATAAGTGGGGACTTTTCGGTTATTTGGTTAAATTCTCCCAAATTTATTAGCTTTGTATTTGCTTTTATTTTTCTTGACATATTATCTTTTTGTAAGAAAGGCGCCCTTAAAGGACGCCTTTCTTAGGGAGGGAGGATATGAATAACTATAATGGAAATTATACCGCAGAAATATTAGTTACGGAAACCTCATAAGTTGTACGAACTTCTGTGGTGCCATCCGGAAGAGCTTTATTGTATTCTCTACTCTGGATTCTTCCGTCAAGCAAAACTTTTTCTCCGACCTGATAAGCTGCAGCTTTCTCTGCATTTGCTTCCCAGCAGATACAAGGGATATAAGATGATCCTTTTCCGTAGTTGCATGCAATCATCAAATCAGTAATGACTCTTCCTTTAGGAGTTTTTCTAAGAACTGGCTCCTTGCAGACATATCCCATTAAGGTGATATTATTTTCATCTTGAACAGCAGCAGAATGCTCTAAAATACTTAAATTGCTTGCAAATACAAACAATTTTAAGGTGCGTCTACCTTCTACATATTCATTTCTGGAAGAGAAGCGACCCCTTACAGTAACGCAAGCGCCTGCCTTCAATTCTGCTACATCAACAGTTTTTTCAGAAACGACAACCGCTACTTTATCCGAAGTTTCTTTGCTTGATCTATCAATATTCACAATTACGCGATAATACTTTTCGTCACGTGATTCGTGGTTCAATACAGCGTCTTCAACGATAGTACCGGTCAAAATAACTTTATTAGCGCAATAGTCCATGATTACCTCCATAATAATTTTTTTGTTGTAATGTTTTTGATTGGTTTATTCAATATAAATATGAGAGAAAATTTTTTATTTTTGATTTTTTGCATAAAAAACACCTCCAGGTAATCCAGAGGCGTTTTAATTAACTTATAAAATATTATTTTTTAGCTTTTTTCTTTTTATAAAGGACTCCAATGATAATCACAAACGGAGCAGCAATAACCGCAACTGGAATCGCTCTAATTACAAAGAATAAAAGTCCCTCTAAAATACCCCAGAAAGAATACCAAGCATCAGAAATTGTATTTTTTAACCTATCAAAGAATGTGTTCTTTTTCTGAATTGGCTCTTCATAAGTATATTCCATAACTTCTTCAATTTCTATATTGATTGTGGAATAAGCAACATCTGCATCCATAGAAGATAATTTTGTTTTTGCGCTATTTAATTGATATTGAATATCGCTTAAACGGCCTTCCACTGTGATCATATCTTCAATAGTTGTCGCCTGCTCCATCATAGAAAGCAATCTTTCTTGTTGAATCTCTAAGGATTTAATATAAGTGTCTGTTTCATAATACTGTTTGCTGATATTTTCTACATAAGCTGTTCTGGATATTACTTTTCCGGAACCTTCCGCCGCAGCAAGAAAATCTTCATATTTACTGGATGGAATTCTAATAGTCAATTCCAAAGTTTTGGTTCCAGAAGTTTTTACGTAGTCGTCATAATACCAACGATGGGCATTATCATACTCAGATTCCTGTTCAATAAATCCATTATATTTCTTAATATTATCCCGAATAGATTTTACGCATTCATCATATTCAAGGGTTTGCAATCTCAAATTACTGGTATATACCAATTTGTCGTTTTGAAATTCTTTTTCTTCGATTTCAGATTCAGGTTTTTGAACAGAAGGGGCTTCTACTTTTTCCACAACAGCAAATTCTTCCTTTGTTGCAGAATCTGTCATACTTCCCCAAAATCCTGTTGCTGAATTAGATACAACTGAATCCATATTGGCGGTAATTCCTGAAGAATAACCATCCTCATAATCAGAAGCAGCGCCGCATCCAGTCATAATGAAAGTTAATCCCAAAGAAAGAAGCAATAATTTGATTTTCTTGCTCATAAGATTACCTCATTATACGCTTTTTTTACTTGTTTCAAAAGCCGCCGCAATACTTGCAATGCCCTGTAACTCAGCTGGCAATAAAATTGTGGTAGCCTGGCCGTCTGCAACCTTTTCAAAGGCCTCAAGACTCATCATCTTTAATACAGATTCATCTGCAGATGCTTCTTTCAGCATTCTGATACCATCTGCCTTAGCCTGCTGTACTTTCAAAATGGCCTCAGCTTCACCTTCTGCTTCACGAATCATCTTCTCTTTTTCTGCTTCTGCATTTAAAATGGCAGACTGTTTATTTGCTTCCGCCAATAAGATGGCTGATTCTTTTGCTCCTTCTGCTTCCAAAATCTTAGCTTTCTTTTCGCCTTCAGCACGGGTAACAGCTTCACGTCTCTCACGCTCAGCCTTCATTTGTTTCTCCATGGCGTTCTGAATTTCAGCAGGCGGAATAATATTTTTAAGCTCTACACGATTTACTTTAATACCCCAAGGATCAGTTGCAACATCAAGAGCTGATCTCATTTGAGTATTAATAACTTCTCTGGAAGTAAGAGTTTGATCTAATTCCATATCTCCTATAATGTTTCGAAGAGTAGTAGCGGTCAAATTTTCGATAGCCATCATGGGGTTTTCTACACCATAAGTAAAAAGTTTAGGGTCCGTAATCTGATAAAATACTACGGTGTCAATTCTCATAGTTACATTGTCTTTCGTGATAACCGGCTGAGGAGGAAAATCGGCAACTTGTTCTTTTAAATTTACTTTCCTTGCAACGCGATCAAGTACAGGAATAGTTAAATGTAAACCTACATCTAAAGTATCCTGGTATGCGCCCAGTCTTTCTACAATATAAGCCTGAGCCTGAGGAACAATTTTGATGCTTTTAATAAGAATTAAAGCAATCAGTACAACCAAAACAATAATAATGGGCATAATTTATTCTCCTTTCTTTTTGTTAGCCTCATTTTGTTGTTCGGAATTGTCCGTTTCAATTACTGGTTTTACAACAAGAGAAACGCCTTCAACTCCAATTATCTCAACAATACTTCCGGTTTTGATATATGTTTGAAGATCTGATGCTTTGGCTTTCCAGTCTCCAAATTTGGTATCAACCCTTCCTGTATTATTTAGAGAATCAATATCTTCTGAAACACAACACATTTCTCCAATTAACTGATGATAGCCACCTTGCTTTATTTTATTGTTAAAATATTTTTCAGCAATAGGCTTTGTTGTAAATATCAAAACGATTGATGTGATTAAAAATATTGCAATTTGCACTATAAAATTAGCTCCAAACAAACTTGCCATACAAGCAAATATAGATCCAACCAAAAACCAAATAGTAGTTA
Source organism: Acetatifactor sp. (assembly GCA_045579545.1). Lineage (GTDB taxonomy): Bacteria > Bacillota > Clostridia > Lachnospirales > Lachnospiraceae > Acetatifactor. The sequence continues at coordinate 28,646 of JAZNMF010000011.1, forward strand.
AATCTGCAGTAGCTAACTCTAACAGTAAAAATATGATCATTGCAATTACCCAGGCAATCCATTCTTTCTCAGAAAAAATCATATAAAATCCTCCTTTCTTTAATAAAAATATGACAGAAAATATTGATTTTTTCAGAATTGTTTTTTATGCAAAAAAATAATTTGTCAAAAATGTCTGTCATATTAAATACAAGAATATTCACTTCGAGAAAGGGGATTCCATATGGCTAATAATGAAAACGTCAAAACAGTAAATTGTACTCCAGAGATCTCAAAAAAATGTGCTTATGGCGGTAAGGTAGGAGCATATACATGTTGCCAATTTATTTTGGTAGAAGGCAAAAGACGAGGATGCAGCGCAAGAAAATGCATTTATTTTACATCAGGTCCCAAAAAGAAAATTAAAGAAGATTATTGATTTTGCAGTCATCAAAAAGCTTGAGCGGAATGCTTAAGCTTTTTTTGCGCACTAACACAATTGGGTCCATCCATCAAAAACGCACATCTTGATCTAAAAATACATTTTGAAACTTTCCACAGCTAAAGCCGGGAGATTCTTGCTTTAGCGACCACTACATTGCCTAAAAGGCCTTAGTTTTACGTTGGTCTCCACAAGCGTTTAGGCTTATGCTCTGTTCCCGTATGTCTTACGATGCAAATAGTTATTTTTTACGCAGCGAACATCGTCAACCCCTTATTTAAAATGCTGATTGCTGCGTTCTGATCTCTGTCATGTACCGTATGGAATTGTGGATATTCTCATTTCCGGATTGAAAGGTTTTTGATATCTGGACTTTTATATCCACAGGCAGAACAGGTCTGGCTGCAGACATATGTTCTGAACGCCCGGATGACTTCATTACCGTGCCATGCTGCCTTGTACTCCAACATATCAAAGAATTTAGTCCAACTGCACTACAACTCCGACTAAGGCTAAGCATTAGGCGGATAATATTCTCAATATACTGTTGCGATTGAGCAACTACAACTTGCGATATCTTGGAGGGGTAATCAACAAATAACAGTTAGCCGCAAATCTTTCTATAAATGGATAATTAACGTATCTCGTCACAATAAGAAATTTTTTGTTGCTTTTTAACTTAACGGGATATTTAACGTAGGAGATTGCAACTCCGTTAAAATGTAATTAAAATTTCAGCCCTTTGTGGCCCGATCACGTTTATGGAATCACGAAAAGTCTTGATTGCTATTAATATTAATATTTATATAACGTTATTGAATAAGTTTAATACACTATGTAATGTCAATATTATATTAACGTTAGTATTTATATACATATCAGTTTGATTTTTTTGATAGATAAAACATAAGCAATTCACTGTATAGCGAATAATTAAGAACGAATTTAGATATCTTGGCTCAAAATAAAAATGTATACACGAGAAATAGCCCGTCTTTCGGCAGGCTTTTTTAAACGTATTTAGAGCAACCTTCAGCCTCAGTTAAAAAAGAGGGTTCACGGTTTGCTCGTTATGGTATCATGCTAATTTTAAGTATCTCTCAACTGTGCTCACGGACACAGCAAAATTTTCAGCAATTTCTCTGATTTTCTTTCCTTTGCTTCTTAATTTTTTCATAGCTTCAGAAAGTTTTAACATTTTCTGTTTTTTGGTTTTACCCGCTTTGATCTGTTCTTTTTTCTTTAGTTCATAATACTTATGATTATATTCCTTCATATACTCTCTGCGGGAGTCCTCTGTCAACATTTTGAAGCCGCGCTTTAAAGCGTCTGACACATTCATTTTAAGCTTCTCTAAAAACTCAGCATGGGTATTATAAATGCTGTAATTTTGCGAAACGGCAAAAGCGAGAGTTTCTTTTCGGGGCTGAATGAATCCGTCATTGAATTTTTTTGTTGCTAAATAAGCTTTGCCTTCATTGCGATAAAGCTGATTTGCGTTTTTCCAAAATAAGCTTGTTAATGTTTCTTCAGAGCAAGGCTTATTGTAATATTTTTGAATTTTCTTTAAGAACAACAATCTGTTTTCTAACATGTCGTCGATATTATTTGTTTTGGGCGGACGAATGGAAATTAAAACTTTTCTTTTAACTTTTTGACGCTCCAGATATTCTTCATAACTATCAAGAACAGCATTAGAAAGATTATGAATTTCCCATTCCGGACCGCATTTGAAGATCCTTGTTTTGTAATAGTCATCTAAAGTGAAAAAGAATTCATTATCAACAAAATGTCTTTCATAAGAAAGATATACACTATCTGGCAAAAGCACAGAATCAGTTAATTTACAAGGAAGTGAATAAACTCCATCCTCGAACATGTCGTATTTTTTGGAAATGGCAGCACAAATAGCGTTCAACCAACTAATTGTGGATGACCGTTTCTTAGAGTCGCTAATTTTCAAGCAAACAGGTGAACTCATAATGAAAATCAGTCTTAATGTATTGCCGAAGGAAACGTAGGTAGGTATAGGTAAATTTTTCTGCTCTATAATATCTAATACTTTTTTCCACAATTTCCTGTAACGAGGCTTTTCTCCTACGTTTTGTACAAATACATCGACTGCAAGAGCGCAAACATTTTTAACATTATCTAATTTTGTGTTTCCCGACTTCATGTATGCGCACATAGAGGCAGAATGTCTGGTCCCAAGCATATTAAGATTATTAATAGCTTGATCCGGATGATTGCCAGATAATTTCTTGGAATTTAAGAAATGAGAAGAAGACTGTGTTGTTTTGATTGAAACATATCCATATATACTTTTGTAAAGGTCGTGAATGAACTGCTTTTGTTCTTCGTTGTACAACATTGTATTTACCTGTTGTGATCCGTTTTCACGTTGTCTCATTTTAAAATCTCCTTTGCTTTGTGTGTCGGTAAGATAAATATGATAGAAAATTTTTGAGTTTTGCATTTTATCATAAAATTTTTTCGAAAGAAAAAAGTCTGGTTGCCCAGACTTTTTTTTAAGGTTGATGATATTCCGGAGTTCCATTAGGTGTGTCTGAAAAGTTATTTAAAACATATTCCCAAAAGTCACCCGTAGATCCATATTTTTGATGATATCGCATTTCGATAACAATAAAATCAACCACATCATAAGGATTGGATGTATTGATAAATTTTTTTGTAATGTCCGGAATTTTATTTGCCTCTTTGTGGCGTCTTAAATAAAGCTCTAAAAAGACATTTTGTTTATTTATAGGGTTATGAAGAATTTCCTTCGCTACATCTAACATCGGAACAGAAATGTATCTTCCATTATAAATTAAAATTTCTCCTGGACAACATTCAATTAAGACGTTTTCAGAAACTGCTTTACTAATAAGTGAAAGTGAATTAAAAAATAACATTTTTTGTCTCCTTTGTTTTGTTTTATAATAAATATGATAGAAAAATTCAAAAAGAGCAAATTTTTGCATTAAATTTTTCCCAAAATTTTTATAGCAGCTTCAACATGTTCTTTTTTAAGGCCTCCATAGCTAAAGCAAGGGGTTTACGGCGCAAGTCGATAATTTTGTTCAACGCGTCTTCCTTCATTTAACTTTTCTTTTACTTTAATATGACTAAAAAACTCCCTATAAAAGGGAGTTTAATGACATACATAAATTGGAGCTGTCTTATAAATGAATTCCGGAGCATCTTCATCAAGATTATTAAAAGCAAATGTGCCGTCAGATTGAGGTTTATAATTTATTTCAAAATCATATGCAGAGCCATAAGGAATAAAGGAAGATGCATTATTCTCTGCAGCTCCTTTTAATTCTTCAGGAGTCATTAATTTATAGTAATTATTTCCAGAATAAAAACCATATATATCATCTGGTGATTCGCCATTATAAACACGCGTAATAATACAGCCGTTTCCGTATAAAACATATTCTACCAAAAATTTTACGGTAGCATATCTTGTATAAGGGAACAATTGCCTTTCCATCAAGAATGGGAAATAACTAAACTTTCTTCTTGCAAAAACAGCCATTTCAGTTACATTTTCTTGCTGCAAAATGAATGAAGTGATTTTCTCTACATTTGTCTGCTGAATTTGGCACTTAAATTTATCTTCTGATAGAGGACTAATATTTTTTACTTCTTCGGCAAGCATTAAAGTCTCTTCATATGAGTCTATGACTGAAACAATATATCTCAGAACAACCACATAATAATCCCATTCACAGCGGTTTATTGCGTCTTTATTTATAATGCTGTCCATGTTTTCAACGGTTTCTGAGATTTCTTTTAATAGATTTGAATTTTTAAGCAATTCATCTTCTCTAAGCGAATAGATGATTTTTATAGTGTTTGCAACATAACTATATAAATGTTCTGGACTATCGTATTCATTCAAGGCATTGTGTAATCGATTGCTATATCGTTTCAACTGAAAATTAGGTTCCGGTTCAAGCGGGGGTTGTTTTTTCTCTTTCAGCAGTGGAGTAATAGATCCAAGCTTCATAGATTCAATCTTTCTTTCAATCTTATCTATAAATTTTGATCGTTTTACACGATAATATAAAACAGATGCATTTTCTGTTATGGTTTTAATTGCAGGTATCATGTGAGTTCCTTTCTGTAATATATATTCATTTTTAATATGATAGATTTTTTGCCCTTTTTGTGCAAAAAAAGAAAGGACCTTGATGGTCCTTACTTTCTTTCATACCAGATATTGTTGATTTCCTGTAATTCTGTGAGCGATCTGGGGATGTAATCCAGAATAGATGCTGCAGCATTCATAATTTGGGGATACTCTTTTAATACCTCATATGTCCTGTTTTTTGAATTATGAATATGGCCATGAATATGATATCCTCCACGATACATGCCGGGGTAATCAATTGAAGGGTAATGGTCAATATATACCTGAACCAAATCCGGTCCCAGATAGTCAGAAAGGGATTTTCTTTCTTGAATACTTTCAAAATATTTTCCAAGTCTATATTTATTTTCCCCCTTGAATAAGAAGGAATCATGATTTCCTAAAACCAGATGGATTTTTCCTCTTAATTTTTTCAAAATTTCTTCAATATCCATGCAGCCATCTTCAGAGGCTCTGTTTTTCATACAAATATCTCCAACAAGATAAATGTCATCTTTTAAAGATACATTTTCATTCCAAAGTCGAATCATTTCTTTGTTCATTGTTTCTACATCAGGAAAGTTGCGCCCATCCAGTCGGAGAATATTTGCGTGATTAAAATGCGGGTCTGCGATATACTTTTTCATATTTTCTCCTTTTCATTTTCGTTTTATATAATATGAAAGAAAAAATAAGCTTTAAAAATAATTTTTAGTATAGATGAAAATAGCAGTAGTTGAATGACCCACAATCATGGGTACAAATAATCCCAACTATTTGGGCATCTAAAATCCCAACATTGTGGGACATATATAATTTTTAAAATAATAAAACGAAATGATTAAAAACAAATGCGGTTCCCATTATATTGGGGCTATATATAATTTCTTTTTTATGCAAAAAAAGAGAATGAAAAAATTTTTAATCATATTTGTAATGACGGAAGACAAGTACGTAAAACATTATCAAAAGAAAGGAATTTTTATGAAAAAAAGAAAACTGAATATTCATCCTTATTATTTACTCATGTGTCTGGTATTGGCTGCTGTTTCTGTTAGCTTTTTATTTGCGACATTTGATGATGACATCCTTTGGCATTATAAGCTTGGAGAAGAAATCATAAGAAATAAATCAATTTCTATGGTGGATTCTTTTTCTTGGCAGGAGAATTTGCAATGGATACAACATGAATGGCTATATGATATTTTAATATATTTCGTATTATCTATTGGAGGAATGACCGGATATATCCTTTTATATATGCTTGGCATGTTTTGCCTTTTCTATTTTGGAGGATTTATCAATAAATGTAAAAGCAAAATAGGATATTTGTTTGTTGCTATAGTTAGTTGCGTTGCCATCCCTAAAAACACAGGAAATAGACCATCTGAGTTTTCCATTTGGCTTATAGTCGCTTTTATTTATTTGTATAGAAAAGAAATAAATTATAAGTTTAAATATATACTTTGGTTTATCCTTGGAGTATTTGCAGCAAACTTCCATGGCGGAATTATTGCAACGTCTTGTATTTTATTATTTATTCTTTTTGCTGTTGATTTCTTTTGGGATGTTCGAGATTATTTGTATAAAAAGAAATTTGATGTTAAGCGATTTTTATTGAGATTCGCTCAGATTCCGGTTCTTTTTATAGGTGCTCTGATAAACCCGGGAGGCGTACATTTACACATTGCTTCTCTTAAGGGACCGTTTCTGGAGACATCAAGACATATATCAGAATGGCAACCTTGGAAAATGAATTATTTTAGTGCGTTTTGGGTTGTGTTGATCATTTTTACCATGGGATACAGTTTTTATAAATATGGGCTTACAAGAAAAAATGCTCAAATAGTTGCGCTCTGTTGTGCAACAGCAATTTTATCTTTTTCATCCGCAAGAGGCGGTTTAGTATTTTTATATGTCTGGTTGCTTTTTGCCTATCCATATTTTGAAGAATTAGTTAAGGATGTTTATGGATCTTCTTCAAAATTCACATGGCGTCCCGGAGTGCCAGCCGCAATCATATCGGCTGCCGTGTTAGTTTATTGTATATTGTCAAATCAACCATTTAATCAGACTTTTTATGAATACGCCATGACTGGTCGTAGCCAAAAAGTATTTGATTATATGAAGGAAAATGTTGACGGAAAAATATTAAATGCGTATTCAGATGGAAATTTTCTTATTTATAATGACATTAAGTGCTTTATAGATTCCAGACAATGGCCTTATGCAAAAGAGATGGGAAACAATTCGTCGGTGGATGATTATCTTGATGCGACCGAAAATGGATTCGATAATTTGTTTGAAAAATATAATTTTGAATATGTGTATTGTACAGAAGAGCTTGATATTAAAAAATATCTTTCCGAAAGAAATGATTATGAGATAGTCATTGAGGATTCTGAAACAAACGAATCCATTTGGAAACGAAAATAAAAAAAGCGTGCATTTATGCACGCTTTTCTTTTTACTTAGTCTTCAGGATTTTCACCTGTGTCTTCACAACCGCATTCGCAGTCGCAGCCACAGTCATCATCACAATCGCAGACACAATTTTCGTCATCAATGCAGAAATCGTCTTCATCGCTGTACCAAGGATCATAGGTTTCTGCATAGATGGTATAAACCACATCGGTGCCGGCAGCAGTAGCAACAGCTTTACTTGCTTTATAGTGCTGATCCTCAGCTTCATTGTACACCTTTGCGATGGCTTCAGCTGCTTCAGTTTCCTTACCTGCAATTGCTCTGATAATAAATACTTTCTTCATGTGATATCCTCCATTTTTCTTTAATAGTTACATTTTCAATATGACAGAAAATCATCCTCTTAGTTTGCGATTTACGCTGCAAATTCCACAATGTAACGGAGTACCATTGCAGATTCGTTATAAAAGATGATTTCATCGTTGATTAGCGAGGATCCTGCATGTGCATGAACACAGTCTTTTCCTCCCAGAGTCCGTTCTGTATAACTATGAGCGCTTGTGACATTTAACGGAGTTCCATATGCCGTTTCGTAAACACCCATAAATGCAGTATTTGAGTTTCCTCCAGCCCAATATGAGCCGCGAATGGAAGTATAGTTCCAGCTCTTGGAACTCTTTGGGGCAAAATAAATACCGTTACCAAACATTTTACCAGTAATAATTGCATTAGGGTTTAATAATAAACCATTTTCAATGATAGATAACCAGTTTTCATTTCGGCTACCATGCCATAACAGTTTAGTATTTGTGATTTTTCTCTTTTTACAATAATTCTCAAATCTTTCATTATGTCGAGAATTTGTTATCTTGTAAACTTTGACTACTTTTTTATCTAATCCGTTATTTAGCAAAGAAAGAACATTTTTCTCTTCTTTATCTGAAGCAGTATCTACATGGATATGCAAGTCTTCAAAGCTACTGTCATAACCGGTGGACTGTTTTTTAGTTCCAAGAACCATAGACTCCATAGCAGACACTAAGTTTTCCTCACGGTCAATGATTGTTGCGAAATCATACTTACTGGTAGCATAAAGCGAAGCTACTTTAATAACTTTTCTTGGAACCAAAGTAAGTAACTGATCAAGCTTTTTATTGAATTCCGTCAAATCGGAAATTTGATACAGTTCTGTAAGCAATTCCCTGGATCTTTTTGCCATGCCAGGAGTTACACTTCCAGTCACGCAAGCCGATTGAACAATTCTCTTTGAAAAACTCATCAATTTTTTAAAGAGAGACTGTGATGCGGCAGTAGGGGTAGTTGCCTTTGGAATATTCTGATTAGGACTCTGAGTAGCAAAACTACTTGTGCTGCGATCATAAAAATAAGCACTTTGATCTACATACCCTTTGGCTATTTTTTCTTCATACTTAATCCAGAACATATCTGGTTCATAAGTATAGGTCCTTTCTCCAAATAGTTCCCCAACTGTGTTTCCGATACGTCCATAGGTAGCGATGACTTTTTGGCCGTTTTGTTCTAATTTATAGAACTTATATTTGTTGCTTTCACGGTCAATACACGTTAAATAAACATCAGGATATTTATCCGCCTGAGAAAAACGGATCATATTCATCAGATTAAAGATCGTAAGTGTTCCGGATCTATATTCCGACTTATAAGAAGCCATACCTTTTTCACAGGATACCGAGATATTTTGCTGGGGCGGTTGTTTTACGAGAAACTTAGCAAGTTCATGATAAAAATCAGATTCACTTTCTGGCAAATCTATAATTTCATTGCAATATACACCAATAATTTGTGTTCTCATATTTTTTCTCCTTTTGTTTTTGATATAGAAAATATGAGTGAAAAAGGTGTGTTGAAAAACAAAAGGGGCCGATTATGGCCCCTTTAAATTATACGACATTATTGAAATAGTGATTTTTGCCAGAATAGTAGTAGTGGCAGCTACTCTGATTCAGATATCGACTCCAAAAGAATTCTTTGGTTTTCGCCTTGTGATTTTACAAAGCGGATTTCTTTTACTTTTTTGCGATTTTCATTTGTCTGAGCGCTATAATGCTTTGCAGTTGTCGCTACGGATGAATGATTTAATGCATCAGCCGTCAAATAAATATCGCCGGTTTCTCTGTAAAAATTAGTGCCAAAGGTTCCTCGTAATTTATGAGGGGTTATATGTTTCATGGTAACCGAAGGATGATTTGCGTATTTTTCGACGATTCTTTCTACGGAGCGAACAGTAATTCGGCTTTGTCTGTTAGATAAAAACAGAGCTTTTTCTTGTGGATCTTTAGGTTTTCTTTCTGATTCTATATATAGTTTGATTGAATCAATTACATCATTTGTAGCATAAACAAATTGTTCTTTATTGCCTTTTCGATGGACATAGATTGCATCATTATTAAAATCGATATCCAGGAGATCTATTCCAACAAGCTCAGATACACGCAATCCGGTCGAGAGAAGCAATAAAACAATCGTGTAGTCCCTTATAGACATTTTATTGCAAATTTTTCGCTGATGTTTAGTTAAATGATCTTTATGAGTTGTTTCATTCAACAATTTACTGATTTCGTCAGTTTCTAAGTAAATAATATCTTTTTTTGTATATTTAGGATTGGATACAGCTGGCATAGGATTACTCTTAATTAATTCGCGTGCCTGGCAGAACTTATAAAATGAGCGTAAGGTCGCGAGGCGTCTGCAGGCAGAGGATCCGCTGGCTGGTTTGACAATTTTTCCTTCGTCATCGCGAATATAAGCGAGATAGGATTTATATTCGTCCAAATCATTAATATCTAAAGATTCCAAAATTTCCAAAGTGATTTTTTCTTTTGATTTTAACGCCGGATTAAATTCTATCAGAAATCGAAAAAATAAATCTAAATCGCAAGCGTAATTTAAAATTGTTTTTTCAGAATACTGATCGGCACGTAAATGTTTAAAAAACGAATGACAAAATTTGGGAAGTTCATCGATTTTTGCATCAGCGAGATTTTTAGTGTTGATTTTGTCCTGTAGATGATAATTTTGGCTCATGGGCTATTTTCCTCCATTTTTTGTCATATAATTGATATTATACGACATTATTGATTTCTAAAAATTAAGAGCTCTACGCTCTTCTTCTAATAAAAATATGAAAGAAAAAAAAGAAAGACCGGAGCTTTTGCTCCGGTCTTTTATTTGCTAAGCGTAACACGCATAATCCAAGATTCCAATGTGTAAATCCCAACTAAAGTCTTCCGGCAAATATGCGGCAAGACGACTTTGGAATTCTGCTTTTAATTCCTCATAGGAAGCATATGGTGGCTGGCCGATTGCTTTTACGCCGAACCTGTTTTTCTTTGCAAAAATCGCATAACAGTTATCGCAGCGCATGCTTTTTGTATGAACTGATCTTTCTAATCCATTTTCACCCCAAATGTAGATATTTTCCTTTCCTTCATGAAGAAAAGGCATTAAACGCATGCCGTCACACTCATCAATCAAAATGTCAGTAACCTCAAATATATCATTTGGGTCAGATCCAGACTCAAATGGATATTCTCGGATTGTGGTTTCTTCGAACAAATCTTCGTTTTCATCTATGTTCTTTACGGCACGGTACCGGTCACAAAAATCATAAAATTCTTTTTCGTTAAGGACTAATGCATCGCCATAGTAAGCTGCCCAATAGCTCATCTTCTCTTCTCCTGTTCTTTTTTCTTTTCTTGCCATTCATCAATGGCGTCGTAAATGTTATCAATATCTTCGAATACTCTAATTGGATAAGCAGTTTTGATATAAAAGGCTCTACCCATTTTATCGCCTACAATTAAAATAATACGAAGACCATGCACTGGTACTTTCTTTTTGTGGTCCGCATTTTTGATAATACCCTCCCCTACCGGCTCTTTAAAAGTAACCGATAATTCTAAAAATGGATACATTAATTTTGCTCTCCATTGTTTAACTTTATCTATTTCCCTCAACATTCCGGATTGTATGAAGTTTAATGCAGATTCTTTTGAATAAAATCTTGTAGCCATGACGATATCGTCGTAACTTTTTGGTTTCGGCATATCGTAAAGCTTATTGGATAATTCTTTATCAGTTAAAATATGTTCAGCCAAGCAATGTCCGTAAGCTTCATGTATAGCAAAAAAGATTTTTTCATCTGTGATTTCTTGAATTTCTCTTTCTAAATCGTACACTTGACTCTCCTTTCCCTTTGTGGGTATAAAAAAAGCCGGCTCATTGCTGAGTCGGCGATTGTGATTACATCCTTACTACTCTTCATATTTTTGGCCTAAAGTAACGAAGGCTCCGCTTTCACCACAGATAGCTCCAACTACCAAAGGATCATCTGCTTCTTCTTTGGTTAAAACGGGAATGCCGTTTTCTCTGGTGAGCTTTGTGGCTCTGGCTTTTTGAACTACCTTATGAAACCGTTCACCGGATAAAGGCACTTCTACTTTTAACTCATCTCCTTCTTTAATGAATTTAAAAGGGATATCTCTTTGCTTTAGTACAGCTGCAATATAAGGCTTTAATTCCTTACCGACTCTAAATGATCTTTTCATTTTTATCCTCCTTTTATCTTTGATACAGTAAATATGATTGAAAAACACTTTTGTAAAAACAAAGAATCCTGGAATATTTTCCAGGATTCTAAATGAGCTTTGTCAGCAAAATGTTTGTCCTTTTGTAGGAACTATTTAGATCTCTTTGTGGATCTTAAAATGATTACCTTCTTTGTGAGGATTTCAAGAGGCCTCTTTGTGGACCTTATAAATATTTGCCCTGTTGTAGGGACTTGGCTGCAAGCCTCTTTGTGGGCTTTTCTTTTACCCTTTTGTAGGGATTTTATATGTGAATCTCTTTGTGGATCCGTTCCTTACGCATAGACTATAACTCTTTTTTTTAAGATTGTCAACACTTTTTGTGAAACTTTTTAATATTTTTCAATATTTAGTGTTTTTTAGGAGGTGTCCACTATATATAGGGGCATTTTAATCGTTAAAAATACGAACTGCCTTTACTGGCGTTCTGTAATTATATTTGCTGATTTTAATGCCGGATTTAGGGCTACTTGCATGGATAACTTGGCTGTCGCCGATATAAATAGCTACATGATTAATGGTTCCATTTTCATCGGTATAGAATACCAAATCAGCCGGCTTCAAGTCAGAAAACTCAATTTCTTTTCCCTCTTTAGCTTGCGCTCCGGAATAATGAGTTAAAGTTACTCCAAATTTCTTATAAACACTTAAAACAAAACCGGAACAGTCAGCCCCCTTTGTAAGGCTTGTGCCGCCCCAAACATAAGGATTGCCCAAGAATTGCTTTGCATATTCTACAAGCTCTACTCTTTTATCGGAAATGTCGCTGCCGTAGGTTAATTCTTTCATCGTAATGGCTGTATCTAAAACCTCTTTTATATCAACATATTGTTCTGATACATAAGCCGTTTCACCGTCAATCGACACCTGCACCCAACCATTTTCCTTACTAACATATTCTAACTGCTCGCCCTCAAGGATTTGTGTTAAAATAGAGCTATTCGTATTAGGTTTTTTTCTTACATTCAAGTGATTTACGTTAGCGACTGCAGCCGTATAAGCTACTTCTTTTGCTTTCATTTTTGCTTCTGTTCCGGTCAATAAGTATTCCAGTTTAACGTACCCTTCTACTTCTCCGGATTTAATATGCGCCCAATCTTTTTCTTTTCCAATGATTTCGCAACCTGCGTTTTTTGGTAATTTACCAACCAATTTGCCAGACACGTCTGGATTTTCTCTTACATTTAAATTACCTTCATCCACATTACAGAGACCCAAATTGGTATATCCCCAAGAAAAAGAAGGTATTTCTTTGGCAAACCGAATATATTCCTCTTCTGAAAGTATTGGTTCTAAAATAGATGCCACACCTGCGTTTGGCAATATATTTATATTGGCTGCCGATACAGTCACTGAATTTAAAGAAAATGCAATTGTTAATACTGTTGCTGAAAGTAATATTTTCTTTATTTTTTCATGAATTTTTCGACAATGCACGATTATCACCTATATTGCTTTCCGGTCAATGAGTTAAAGGAAGAATACGCTCTTCTTCTGTTTTTTCTACATTGGCTTCTTCGGTAGGCAGTACAATTTCTCCGAATTTTTTCTCATATTCCTGCAATGACTTTTCAAGTACCTGGGAAAATGCTTTTGCGTGCTGCAGACTCATCATAATGATTGTTTCATCAATTACCTTTCCGGGTTCCATGTTCTGCTCACGGATACCGAAATGGAGTTGTGCATCCAATGGGTTTAAATTTACCATTGCAATATTTGAGTATTTGATTTCCGCCATAATATTTCCTCCTATATATTGCGAATAATATTTATTGGGGGCCACCATTGTTATGGTAACCCCGGGTTACAGACGCCGTAAATAACGGCAGATTTCTTATTCTCCTAACAATTCTTTAATTGCCGCCTTCTCTTCTTCAGAGCATATGTCGATTTTACCAAGCATAGGTAATTTATAACCTTTAGTCATATATTCCTGCAAAATAGCTTTAATAAATTCTTTCTGCTCGCCTTCCAGGTTAGGGTAAGCCTTCATTGCTGCTCTTCTAAAGTTGGTAGAGGATTTTACAATGGCTGCCTTGTCTCCTTTTCCCGGGGCGAAACCAACGATTTCATATTCTCCGATTTTTGTGTTACATTTGAATTTCATTTTTACAATCTGAGCGATGGTTACGCATCCTGCATAATCAGTTACGCCCCAAGCTGCTACAAATTTAAAAAAATCCATACATTAACCTCGCTTTCGTTTTGTTATTTGTTTTATCAATTTATCCGCATTTGAGAAAATAAGCGGAAATATCGATCTTATTTAGAGTTGTGAAATAGCTTCTCTGATAGCATCTTTAATTTCTTCGACCTTTTTAATGTCAAATCTCATATCTTCGCTGTAATACAAATACTTTACATCATATCCAAAGGTCTCCTTGTATTTCGCATTTTTTCTTTCGTTTGTTTGGCTGCCTTTGTAAGTGGAAGGTTTGATCTGGATGCCATATAATGGTTTTTCATTTACCGTTATGATTAAGTCAACGGCGTATTGATTATCTGCTTTTCCGCTGGCATCTCTTACAACCCATGTAGTACCATAAAGAAGTTCTTTTGCGATTCTTTCCATTGCTACTCCAACCCATGTTTTATAGATCAGGAATGTAATGATACATAAAAAGCAATCTTTATGACTGGCTCCAGAAGTCTCCTCAAGACGGCTAACGCTCTCTTCTAAATCTTTGGAGTGAAGTTCTAAGTAATGCAAAAACCATTCATTGAAATTACGTGTTTCGTAGCTTTTGCAAAGATCGACAACATATCCAACTAACTTGGGATCATTGCAGCGGCTTTTATCAAACAGGTGCTGTAATTTTTTGTATTTTTCACTATTTGAGATTTCTTTTAATTGATTTTGCATGACTGGATGAACTCCTACAGATTTTTTGTTCCATAATAAATATGTACGATTTTTATTTTGGATTAGATTTTTGCATAAAAAGATAAATAATTTTTTTCTACGATATGAAATATAAAACAAAAAACATTAGAATATATTTTAAAACAGAATACAGAGTTTTCTGGCATATTAACAATACAATATATAAAAGGAGAAATTAAGCATGTTAACTTATGAAAAATTTGTAAAAAAATTAAAATTAGAAGCAGAGTCATTTTTGCCGGAAAATCACAAAGATAAAGCATTAGTATTTCGCGCAGGCAACAAAATGGACGGGACAAAAGATCGTATGGTTATGGAGCTTAAGGGGAATGTTTCTTGCGGTAATGACTCTCCGATAATGTGTCCAGCAGTAAATCTCGATTTGATTTACAAATTTTATGTAAGTCAAAAAGGTAATTTCGAAAGAAGTATTCGCGAAGTTTTGATTAGGCATTGCAAGGAATTTGAAAGAGCAAATCCGATATCGGTATATGATTATTTTGATGATGAGATTTTGAGACATGCTGATATGATTCTGCTTTTGGATGAGAAATAAAATTTAAGAAATAAAAAAACGGGCCATTATGGCCAATGTCATTAAGTTAAGTCAAAATCAAGCATCAGAAACATGAAAAACGGGCCATTTTGGCCCGTTTTTTTAATGCTGGAGCATTTTGAATAAAAAATAATATTATTTAACATCAGCTTCCACTTTACTTAACCAGGAAAAGGCATCCGCTGATTTGGCGATAACGTCGTAAAGATAATCTTTGGTTTCGCTTTCAAATTCTTTAATCTTTTCTTCAGAGAAAGCGTGGAACACATCGGTAAACAGAGTATTTACATTAACCTCTTCAGTTTCTACCGTTTCTTCAGCATTTTCTGTTAAAGTTTCCTCTGAAGAGCTGGTGGAATCTGTAGCTTCCGAGGTTTTTTCGGAAGATTCTTCTGTAGTTTCTTCTTTTTCTGTTACCTCATCTTCATCAGTTTTTATTTCCACTTCATTTTCAGCATTTGCCATGCTTTCAAGATCTTCAAAAGGATCAATCAGATTAGCAGGCATATAACTTACTTGCAGATAATAATCTTCTCCAAGAGAAGTATAAAGAGGAGAAACATAACCTCCATAAGTATGAGTTGTACCGGTATCATTGGCAGTTAATACATATCCAGACTCTACATAATAAGCAAGAGGAATGTTTAATTCGTTTTTCGGTAATTCATAAACCTGCTCATCTGTACAGAATACAAACTCATCTAAATTTACTTCGTCAAATCCGGTTAAAACAACTCCATCTTCTGCCGCCAAATCAACGAATAACTTCATCATCTGGAACGTCAATTCCAATGTGAATTTGCTGACATAATTTGTTCGATCAAGAATTTCTTTTCCTACAATGGACCACGAATAAGTTCCGTCCTGTGTAGAAGAAGCTACAGAATAGTACGTTCCATAAGGATCAATGCTGCTTTCTGTTTCAAAATTATAGGATCCTTCAGGGAATTTTACTGCAATTTCTGAATCTGAACCATCCGGGAGTCTCAAAACAAAAGACTCGTCCTCGATCATTGAGATCTGAGCGTCAATATTTAATTCCGGAGTTTCTGCAGGTTCTTCTACAGGAACTTCAGACTCCTTTGTGGATTCTTCTGCTACATCAGTAGACTGAGCACTTTCTTCAACGTCTTTGTTTGCTCCACAACCGGAAAGCAACATGGCGCTCACCATAGTCAGAGCGAGAATTTTAGATAATAATTTTGTTTTTTTCATTTTATACCTCCATTTATTGTTTTGTTTTTTCATCATAAATATGATAGAAAAAACCAATAAAACTTTATTCATTACAATATACATGCGTCTTTCAAAGTATCCTGGTTTATTTGCAAAAGCTTTTCGTTACAAATATTTTGATATTTAAAAGCCTCTGTCATGAGCTTAATAGCGTTTCGGCAATCGCTTTCTCTGTGTTTTTGTAATTCCCAATGGCATTTCCCATTTGGATCGGATTTCGTACAAAAATGACACTTTAGCATTTGCTTCTCCTTTAATTTAATTTTACCAGTTAGAATATTGAGGGATTCTTTGAAAGTATACAGTATCTATACCTTGTCCCCTATTGTTCTTAATGCGCTTAATAAGCACAAAATCGAGTTTTTCGAGAAGATGTATATGTGCAGCATTCAAGCTCCAGGTGCGAGTAACTACTCTTCTTCTATATTCCAAATCAAATAAGAACCGGTAAAGATTTTCTGCAACTTGCTTATTTCTGCAATTCTTTTTTACAATAATTGTGGATACATATACACAATCTTCTCCAAAGCCTTCCGCTCCATACCGGTATGTTAAAAAGCCTACTGCTTTATTCTCTTCAACTGCAATTACGAATAATTGATTTAGCATTTCCTGAAAATATTTGCTTGGCAACACCTCTTCTTTTAACTCATTTAATTGCATTTGAGTTGTGCTTTCTCTGAAAGAAAGCGGCGGAATAAATTCGTGATTGCTCTGGCATAATATTTCCCATACATCATCTTTATATATCGATGTAGCCAATGATCTTGTAAAACAAAATTCCATACAAAAATTCTTTCTGGGTTATATTCTCTAATGCTAATATGAGTGAAAATACAAAAAAGCCGCCTTCTGCGGCTTTTTGTTTTAATAGGCCTCGATCAATTTGCTGATATTGGGACGTTTTCCCGCATAATCTCGCTTATCTTTCATGGTCCTGGTTCCGGTATTCGTTCCGGTAATCACTCTCTGACTTCTCATATATTCACGAAAAGCCTTCTTAGTCATGGTTTTGCGAAGCATATCGGTACTCTGTTTATCCATATATCTTTCCTCCATTTTCTCTTTATATAAAAGAAATATGAAAGAAAAAGTGTTAGGTATTTTGAAATTATATCGTCATATCAATAACGCCGATAGCTAAAAGGTAAATCTGCTTTGATTATTTCTTCTAATACTGCTGGAGATAAATCCTTTATAATTACAATTTTGCCCTCATCTTCGAGAATAATATTGAAATGGTCAACGATAAATTTTGCTAATTCTTTTGGGGATTTATAAATTTCTTCACTTAATATATCTTCGTTTTTCTTCGGCAAATATACAGTTGATTTATTATGCCATCGATCATATTTTTCATGAAGTAGATAATTTTTGATTTCGGTTATCATATAATGAAGATTTCTTTTCCATTCTGGATTAGCTGTATACCTTTCTTTAAAATCAAGATAATCATTAATTACTGCAACAATTATTATATCCGCCAAAAAATGTTTATCTTCTTCGTGGGAAGCGGCATATACTAAACAATTTAAAGTATGCTTTGCTCCTTTCGATATTTTTGTATTAATTGCATCTATATAATACGCTCCCGTATTTGCGCAACGACTAACATTGTTCTCTGTTGGTTTTAATTCTAAGTATGGCAGCCAATTCATATATTTTGATTGAAAATCTGCAGGCAATAAGTTTAAAATCTCTTTTTTTAATTCGTTGTAATTGTAGCGTGTGTTCATAATAATTTCCTTTCTTATTTTAGTTTGTAGTTATTTATATTGATGTCTATACTTGATGTTTTTCTTTAAAAAATTAAGTATTATACCATTTTTTCAATATATTTTTATTGATGAGTTTTACATTCATTTCTTCCGCATAATCTTTTGCTGCCTGTGTGTATCCGCTGGTTGTAACAAAAAACATATATTTTGCGCCGATAGCCTTACCGGCTCCCACCAGTTTTTGAATTAAGGGACGACCAACAATATTATTCGTTGAAAAACACTTACACTCTACTACTCCCACCTGGCCCTCAGTGTCAGTTAAAACAATATCGTATCCACCATCATTGCTTGCCGGTGTTATTTCTGCCAAATATCCTTGTTTTCTGAATAAATTAGCACAAAACCCCTCGAATTCGATAGGTTTAGATTTTATATTTTTCATTACTTCTTCAAAAGATTCGTCCTTATGTTCTTCTATAGAAAGAACTTCTCTTGGACTTGTTTTGCTTACAATCTTACATCCAGAACAATTTAATTGCCTGATTACAGATAACATATCTTCTGCCGATTTGGATAATATGATATAGTTATCTATATATATGTTATATTCTGGGTAAATGGCTTTAGATTGCCTTTCCACCAAATAGTAAGCCTCTTTTACATTCTGTTCGTTTTCAAGCAACACAGTATTTGGAGGTATATTCAAGATATGATATTTATCTTTAAAATTTAAAAGAGTTTTTTCGTATATAGAATATGCGATATCTTTTTTATCCATAAGACGCTCCTGCTTTATTTTCTACATATAATATGAGCAAAAATGAAAATGAAATATTTTTTTGCATAAAAACATAGAAGGGGTTTTTCTATCATATTAGTAGTGCAAAAATTTTAAAAAGGAGAAAAAATATGAAAAAAATAAGAACACTTATTGCACTGCTTTGCTGTACGATTTTACTTTCTGGATGCGCCTTGTTCGAATTTTCTGAACTTTCTGAAGTAAAAAATACTGTTGGTATGATTAAGGATAACTATGAGCTTGTTGTCAATGTTTTTAAGGACGCAGAACTCATGGAGCAGCTTGAGAGTGATGGTGGATTTGAAAATTTAACAGAAAATGAAAATTTTTTAACCCTCCTTAATTCTTTACCCAATAAGAATTATTCTGATATTGAAAATCAAGTATCAGAATTTGGTGCATATCCATATGCTACGCTAAACGATAATTATCCAGAATTTACTGATGAAGAAATGAAGATAACGGATACCTTTGAGTATTACAGTAACCTTGATTCTCTCGGCCGATGCGGTGTTGCATTTGCGAATATTTGTACAGATATTATGCCAACTGAGCCACGTGGAGAAATTGGACACATTAAACCTTCCGGGTGGCATACAGTGAAATATAATGATATTATAGACGGAAATTATCTTTACAATCGCTGTCATTTAATTGGGTTTCAGTTAGCGGGCGAAAATGATAACGAGAAAAATTTAATAACTGGTACTCGTTATATGAACGTAGAGGGAATGCTGCCCTTTGAAAACATGATTGACGATTATGTGGAAGCAACAAACAACCATGTTTTATATCGCGTGACACCCATATATGATGGGGACGATTTGGTAGCAAAAGGCGTCCAAATGGAAGCATTTTCCATTGAAGATAATGGAGAAGGAATTTGCTTTAATGTATTTGCCTATAATGCACAGCCAGGAATAGAAATTGATTACACTACTGGAGAAAGCAAACTGAAAGAATAATATTCAAAAAAGAAGCTTCAAGCAATTAGCTTGAAGCTTTTTTAATACACAGAATTGCAATAAAAAATGTAGCCGCCAAAAGAAAAGTAAAAAACTTACTCCATGCTGATCCGGATCTAAATTTCATAAGCGCTTGTTTTTCTTTTGTAAATGGGTACAACAGAGGCAACCCGTCTCGTGTCAAAAAATCCAAAAGCAGGTGACCAAGACAGCCAAATAACAATCCATTCATAGATTGATTTATAGGCAAAACAAAACAAAGGATCGTTAAAAGAAAAGGGGCATGTGTAATGGTTCTATGCCCAAGCAGGTTATGCAGCGGTTTTGAAATAAATGGGACTGCCTTACCTATTGTTGAATTTTGATGATCAATATCCGGAAGTAAACTTCCAATTGCTGACCCGAAAAGAAACGCTTCGTTTGCGGATCCCGCAATCATTATTGTTGCGGCCGTTGTTATGCCGAAAAAGAAATGTGTAGTACCGTTCATATGGGTCCTCTTAACTCATTGTTTTGTAAAATTCGTTTATTGCATTAAAGTTCTTATCCACCCATTCACCATTTTGCTTGCTGAATACCACCTCATTATTGATATGCCACTTACCTTTATTGTCTTTTAAGAACAAGAAGCCTATTTCGACATTAGCTTCACTATTCTTTCCCATTAATAAAAAGCCTTCATATTCAGAAGTTTTTTCTTTCAATTTTTCCGGCAATTCCACCATATCTGCTTGTTTATTATCTGTTAACCCGATCAATTCATAGATCTCAGTCAACATTTTTAAATCTTTCAATAAGGTGTCTTCAATTGCATAAAATTCAGAAACGTTTCCACCGTATTCAGATGTTAGAACCTGGTATGTTGATGAGTCTGTATTTTTTGATATATTGTTATTATTAAAGGCAGTCTCAATATCCTCCAGCAAAGCAACTTTCGGCTCTTCGGCTGATTTCAGAGTTTGTTCTTCCTTTATGAATTCGCAAATCATACTGATAAAATCCGGATAAGATAATGTGAGATCAAATGTATAATCTTTTTCTGATAAAAGAGAATATGAGCTCTTTTTCAAAATAGATAAGAGTAATCTATTATCGATTCCGTCATTGTCTCCGTCTTTATGATTTTTTAAATATTCAAAATAAATATCTACATTACAGTTTTCTTCTGTTAATTTGCGAATAATTCCCTTATCTAACTTTACAAAATATTCTGCATGTGCTTCTGCATAAGTAACCGCCTCTTCTGGCTCGACTTTAACTACAGGCTTGATATTTTCTGGTGGATAGCTCTCTTGGGAGCTTTGCGTTTGAGAACTCGCAATACTGCTCTCTTCTTTTGCTATATCATTTCCTTTGGAACAGGCTGTTAAAGAAAAAGCCATTATTCCTATCAGACATAATCTAATAATTTTTCTTATTTTCATTTTTTACCTCCTATATTATATTTCTACAATCAATATGACAGATATTAAAAACAAACAAAATTTTTGCATAAAAACTATATATAGAAATTTCTGTCATATTAAGAAAGAAAGGAGTGACTAATATGGGATATAGTTTTATGAGTGTTACCAAAATAAAAAGTACGAAACAAATGATGAATATGTTTAATCATAATTACAGGCAAATGGAAGTAGAAAACGCTGATCCTACCTTGTCTTTCTTAAATGAAGAATTAGTTAAGTTACAGGAAAAAAATTATGTTGAGGCTTGTCAAAAAAGACTTGAGGAATTAGAAAATTATAAAAATGGGAGCAAAAAAGTTCGTTCTAATTCCGTTTTAGCTTTAGAGGTGGTTACTACTTTTTCCAGAGAAGATAGAGAGAAAATTGATTTGGAATCATGGAAAAAAGATAATGTCGCCTGGTTAAACAAAGCGTTTAATATGCGCGAAGACCTTTATGGTAACAACGTTTTGAGTGTTATGTATCATGGAGATGAAAGCGGAAATGTTCACTGTCATGCGTTCATTCAACCCATTAACGATAAAGGGAATCTGGTTGCCAGCGACTTTCTTGGTGGTCCTCAACAAATGCGTGAGCTGCAAGATTCTTACGGGAAAATGATGAGCGAGCGCCATGGATTAAAGCGCGGACTGGAAGGCAGCGTAGCAAAACATTCTGATATAAAAAAATATTATACTCAATTAAACCGCGCAGTTTCTCCCACTCTTCCGGTTTATGATAAAGCTGATACTTTTCAGTCTTATCAAGAAAAAATGAAAGACTATGTTGAGTCAATTCAGCTAAAAACTCTTCAAATTCAAAACGAAAAAGAACGCGAAGTTGTGGAGGCACGTACAGAACAAAAGCGTCTTGCTCATGAGTTGAAACAAAAAGAACGTGAGATCAATAGATTAACAAGAGATATCGCGGATAAAAAGCGCGAGGAAGAAGAATTAGTCCGAGAATTTGGTCCTATGGAAGAAATAAGGAGCAAATTAAGAACAACAGACGAATTAAACTATGCTTTAAAAAATCATCCGGACGATGAATTATCTACAGAGGTTATCGGTCATGTAAACAGCATGGTTATGTGGGCTCGTGAACAAAAAAAGAAACAAGCAGAAAGAGGGAAAACCATATACGATAAATCCTAAAAAGAACAGAGGATGTATATCCTCTGTTCTTTCGTTCTTTAATCACAAGGTTGTATTACATAACATTCTCCGTAGTAGCCTCGTGGACGGAAAAATACATTTCCTACCGGATCATCATATAGTTCAGTTGAACAGTCGATAAAATACTGTTCTTTTACTCCGTTGTATTCAATGTTACCTACATAGATTAAAGCGTGATCATCTACACCATCGCCCATTGTTCCTTCATAATGAAGAAAAATATCTCCGGGTTTTGGCTCCGGCCATAACTCATTAATGTGTGGTGGATTGAATGTATTTAGAAATGTTGATGTAGTGTAAAGTCCTCCCAATTCATTTTGCCATATATAACTTACAAATCCAGAACAATCAGACAAATAACAATTTTGATCGGGATTGTAAATACATGGTCCGTCAATAGGACAAGCGTGGTGCTCTTGGCTATATCCCATATTTCCGACATAAGTTAAAGCTTTCTTAAGGACTTCTTTTCTTCTGTCTGATAAATTTGGATATGCTGCCATGACGGTAGCCATGATATCTCTTTCTTCTTTTGAAGACAAATCCGTTCCACCTAAGGAGGTTCCAATAGCAATTCCATACAGGTCATCCCAGTCTTGAATTACCTTGACTTGAACTATCTCAATATTATCTCTTGTCCATCCTTCCCATTCATCTGGTTCTGCTGGATGTATAATGGCAGAATCAGCGTCAAATATATCTTTCATTGTCTTTTGATAATTTGGATTTACAATTGTTACTTTTTTTACATCCTGATGAACGTAAGCACCATTTGCTACTTTTTCTGTAATTTCACCATTAAGCTGGTCTTCTGTCATAGAATAAATTATGCCAACATTATTTCCTTTTAAATGGCCTCCGCAATAGTATCCTGTATGATTTTCGGCGCACTCGTGCGCAATGTAGACATAAGATCCATATTTCTGATGGTGCTCAACGTTGTAGTAATAACTATTTGTTTTTGGGTCAGGATTATCTATAATAATATTATAATCATCAACTTTTTTCCATTCATCTATCTGTATTTTCAATACTCCATTTTCTTCTGAAACAAAATTAATGTCCGAATAATCAAATGTACGATACCCAGCTTTATTGCACATATTTTCTATTGCATTTCTAAAATTACTTTTATAATTATCTCCATGAGTATCTTCCGTATACGATTCATTTCTTTGATATTGATCACCGGTGCCTTTTTCGATATTATAATATTGTCCATAAACGTAATTTTCTCCTATTAACTCCGTAGTGGCAAACGAAATCTTATAGCAATCTGTGTGTGATGCCATTGTATCAGTTAAGCTTGCTGTGTTGTAACACAACTCCGCAGGCTTTGTATAAACTTTCGAATCAACATCGTGATAATATCCAGCAGTATCTCTTACCAATGTGTTTCCACTTGTGTCAAAGCAAAATATACTTGCTTCTGCGCAGCCATACCCATCATACTTAGTTGAAGGACAAAGAGTTAGTTCGTCGCTTGCTAAGACGTCATCTGCAATACCATAGTTTAAATTTGTAGGCAAAATAACCGGCATTAAGTTTATAATTTCCTGATGCGAAATATCAAACAATTCATGGCAATATTTTTTATATGTGTCTAATGAAGATTTTGTATATGTTTTCTCTACAGCATATACATCCATTCCCGATGCTTTTACATCAGACGCATTTGTGGTCATTTCGTCGTCATCAGCGTTAAGGTCTTCCAAATCTTCTTCCATGCCAAAGAATACGTTAGCCATGGAGATAATTTCCTTGATATTGCTTGTTCTGACAGTTGAACTGTTAGGATTTTGGAATAATACTTCTGCTCCTCCATCTATATTCGTTATTGTTTTTGTTGCTTCTGAATTGATTGAGTATGAGCCAAAAGGGTTTGAAATCACAAAACCTTTATTGGTTGCATCAAAAGTAACGTTAAACGGACTATTTTGTGAAAGATATTGTGCATACTCCGCTCCGGAAACATAATTAGGTCCAAATTTTGCCTGATCAAAGGATGGAATGGAAGCGCCATTTGCTAATTGTTTAGCCCACGATGTCTCCATCTTCTTTAAATCATCATACGTTTGATAAGCAACTGAATCTTTTATTGTTCTTTCCTTTTCTTCAAAAAGGCCATCAAAGGAAAAGAATGCAGTAACTGCACCTACTACTGACCCTACAGTATTAAAGACAAAAGCTATAGCTACAAGAATTAGTAAGGCGCCCCCTCCGATCATAAACAAATATCTCTTTAGCGAATTAATAGCGCTAAATACCTTTGCAAGCAAGTTTAATGGATTCAGATATTTTAATACAGTGGGAACGGGCTTTACTACCTTTAATACGCCTCTTCCTATTTTTGTTTTAGAAAGAGCGGCAGCTAATTTTCCGTAAGTTTTGTTTTTAAAATTTTCTTTTCTCTTTTTCTTTTTATCCTGCTTTTTTTTCTTTTTATCAGCTTTTTCTTTTCTTTTTGCGTCCATTTTTTCTTTTCCGTATAATTTATCTTGTAATTTGTCACTCAAAGCTTTTGGATTAGATTTGTAATAATTTTTTTTCGTATTAAACGCATTTAATTTGTTGTCGAATTTCATAAAAGAGTCTTTAAAAGGCGTTACTTTGGCAATCCTTTTTGCAATAGCATATAATCCCTTTTGTGCGTATATTGCAACCATTCTGGCTGCCTTTATTGAGGATTTAAGAGCACTGGCCACTCTTCGAGTATCCTCAAATCCCTTCAAAAAAGTAGAATCCTGCAAAAGTTTTCTTGCAGACATGCCGGCAAATGCCTTTTTACTTTTTATTTTATCTTTTTTTTGTGTTTGCGTCTTTTTTGATTCATCAACCAATTTTTTCATTTGATCAGCTGTCTGTTTAGCTAATTCCGGGGAATTCAATTTAAGAGCACGCATTATATCTCCCCAGTCATTAGTTTTTTTTGCCTTATTGTACATTCTGTTGAATTTTGTATAATCCCAAACACCTTTTCTTTTTGATGCCAGTCCGCATTCAGATAAAACAGAAGAAAATTTTTCTATTGTCTCGCGGCCATCTTTTATGCTGGAGAAATTCAATCCAATCATTCCTCTGGATTTTATGAAATCGGAAGCATAATTAAAATCATTTTGTTTATTATGTTTTTCTAACTTTCCAAAAGAAATACTTTGCAGCGTTTTAGTACTACCAGCGTAAGCCACAACTTTTGTGAACGCATCAAACCCTTTTGTCTCTCTTCTGCCTTGGCCAACATCAGAGTCTTCAAATCCTTCCGTAACGGGGGCAGTTGCAAGCCTACCTGTTGCATCTGCCATTTTATTTGCTGCTTGGAAATCGTGTTTCTTTTTCAATTCCAATCTATTTATTGTTAAAGAATCTTGCTGGCCTTTATCACTCAACGAAAACTTAACAGCAGTTAAATCGTTACTTTTTAAATTTTGAGACAAAATAGATGAATTTGTGTTTCTTTGATTGAAAAAATCTCTATTTTCAGGTATGTCGCGTCCAGAACCTGTTACTTTCGCATTAATATTTAATGTTGTTTCTCTTTTTTGCTTAGATAGATCTGATAATTTTTCCGCATAGCGTTTTTCTTCATCATATAATGACTTTGCATCTCTTTCCGTTTTCCTTGCATCAGGATTCGTGTTATTATTATTGTCTTGTCTATTTGTTTCTCTATGGTTTTGTTCATTTGCTTCGTTATATTTTCTTTTTTCTTCTTCGTTATTTACGCCATCTCTTTGCCGCTGTTGATATCTATCATATATATCTTGTTTATCTATTTGATTTTGATTAAATCTGGATTGTAGATCATATAATTTGTTTTCTTCGCTTTTTTTTACGCTGACTAAAAGCAGACCTTCTTTATTAGTAATAACATCGTGATATCTAATGTTTTGTGATTCTAAAAGAGCTTTTGCCTGATCAGCGGTAACGCCTTCCATTTGATAAAGAGAAATATGGTTGTTTGTTTTTCCTTCAAAACCTAAGTTCTCTTTGGTTTTTTTTGTTTCAGAATATTCATCGTATTTTATTGAGCCAAATCTTATCGTATCCGCTATGGCCTTGGCTTCTTCCCCCATTAGTTTTAATAAAAGGGCATTACCTTTATCCTCTATCGCCATAATTATTCCCCCTTTCTGTGGAATACTTTTTGAGAACATGATCCGCATACATCTCTTTGTATCGTTCCAGTTTTTCTAATCTTGATATTAAATGAGATTGCAACTCTTCTCTTTCTGATTTTACTTCTTTTTTCGACAAAATTTCTGGAATGGATTTTTTAAGAAATTCAATATCAATACACTCGTAATGTCTTAAAAATTTTGAAATCTGATCTTCTCCAAACGGGTTTTTTAATCCGCCGGTCTCAAACACTAAACTACATTCGTTATCAAACAAAGGAGCCGGTCCAATGTACTCTAAAGTATCCATATTTCTAATGAAGCCGAAATTACCCATATGGCGATCTGTGTTGCCGATTAAATAATCGAATGCGAGCATAGATTGTAAAAATGGCTTAACATTTGGTATTTTGTAAAAATCGCATCGCTCTAAAAGAAAATCATATGAACTTACATAAAACGGTTTTTGTTTAGAGTAATATATATAGTAGGCTGGAACGAACTCAAATCCTGGTTTTAAGAAATTTTCGCATACGGAATATGTCTGGTTATTTAATGTGACTTGGTTATATTCGACACAAGAAACCAAGGGAAACCCTCTTGCAATTTGACAGCATAATGCTTCTGCGCAAATATCTGTTTCTTCTGCCTTTTTTAGCAAGCAATTTTTATTATTGATAATTCTCCACGTTTTTTCTAATTTCCCGTTAGTGGAAAGGTCAGGAGAACAACAATCTTCGATTTTCTTATTATCAAAAAGAACAAGCTGATTGATGTCATCCGAGTAATGGTTATCAAAAAAATTTACCATTTCCCATGACTCATTACAATTTTCATTTTTTATCCAGTACGCATCTGTTAATGATAATCCGAAAGCTTTTAAACACATCTGTTCATGGCCTAAACCAAAATAAGAACACAAATAATTAGAAGTCCTCCTATAAGGACTCATCATTCTTGATTTTAACCAATTACCAATCTCTTTTGGATCAGGGTAACTCAGATGAGCGGGCATTAGGTGCTCATTTATAATGGTTATTATCTGCTCTTTATTATTTATAATTGCTGCAATTTCATTTTTATGCATCAATAGCAAATTCATAAATACAACTCCTTTCATTTAAAAATATGAAAGAAAAAAGCAATAAAAAAAGAGCCTTTCGGCTCTTTTATAGGATATCTCCATTATGATCATGTGGTTTCCGGTTGTTTAGTCAAAATCAATTTCGATTGCACTTCTTGGCGGAACAGTATCAAATCCGTTAATGACATTAATCATTTGACTGATTCTGTCATCACTTAATTCCATTTCAAGCACCGCCGGACTTAAAATTTCTGTATAATACTGAGTCTTTTTCCCGTCTTCTACTTCAGGCATTGCTACGAAGCAGGGAATTCCATATTGTCTGCACAAAGCCTTCAACCTCAGTACCGTATCGACAATTTCATCTTTAATGACTTTTTTGTTATTAAAATTTTTTACCATATTTATTATTCTCCAATCAGCATTTTTGCGGTTCCAAACAAATCAAATTCATCATCATCCAAAGAATCTTCCTTTACTGGAGGTGAATAGCTCCGATTGATTGTGACTTCTTCTTTGGGTTTGTTTTCAGAGAATACTTCTTTTACTATTTTTTCTTCTCTTTTTTCTGCCTTTACTGCTGTTGAAGTTGGCAGCTTAGATGTAACTTTAGTTTTTGTGATGTTGCTTGCGATAGAAAAATCTGTATTTTCAACAAACATCATACTCATACTATCCAAATCAAGATATCGCCTGAAAAGATTTTTGATAAATGAATTACGTTGTCTGGGTATGATATTGTTTAATGCCGCGATAACATCTGAGTCCTTTTCATCGTCTAAAGAAATTCTTATTTCATGAATAGAAGCCGGAGGCTTCTTGCATGTATCCCATTTTCCGGGAGTAAATTCCGCCTTTCTGAAATAACATACTAAAGCCTCCTTCATTTTGTAAGAAAAACCTTTTGGCTGAGCGATGTAAAGTTTACAAAGATCATAATCGTGGACTTTATACAGTCGGATTTTAATCTTCATACCCTTTTCCTCCTTACAGGGTGCTTGCCAGATACAGATAATACCCTCTCACATTTGAGAAGATATGGGGAAGATTATCGTTTCTGTTGCCGTCAAGAATCTGCAAGGTTGTCATATTCTTGAAGTGTTCGCGAATAATATCATTCCAAGCAGCGCCCAATCCGCCGGTAATTACCAAGTAATCTGTCTCAATCAGGTAATCATAAATCTCTTCTAATTTATGAAGAGCTTCCATACATACCTTTTTACTTTCTTCTCTCAAAATTGGTTCAAAAGGAATGGACTGAGAACTTCTTGTAAGCCTACTGATTACTCTTACGAAACCGGTTTCAAGACAAGGTTGAATTGCAGGCACTGTCATTACTGCACCATATTTAGCATTAAGAGTATTACAAGTTTCTTGAAGCACTCTTCTCATACCATAGTTATCAAAGGTGAGACAATCATCCATATCAATGGTTCTTTCTTTGATATAACAACTATCAACGGTACCAAAACCGGGATCAAAGACAAGTACTTTCGACTGGAACAGTTTTTTTGCATCAAGCGTAGGATGGCCATCATTATTGCTCGCAATAGAAAGCAAAGTTCCCATCGGCTGCTGCATTACCTGAATATCTTCTTTCTCAAGCGTAACCGTAAAATTTTGCCAATCTCCTCTTCCTACTCTAATTGCAAAATTGTGTGTTGTAGCCAACGCTTCTTTCAGTAAAGGTGTATCGTCACGCAGATAACGAGGAGGCAATCCCGTCTGAAGCACAATTTTTTTCATACTTGCAGAACCGTACTCATTATCCATTAAAGCAAGACCAAGACCCGTTCTGGTTACAATTTTAAAGATACTGGAAAAGTATCTATTTCTTCCGTAAAGAGATGAATTAGTCTCATTGGAACTTTTTGCAGAAACAGTTGCCTGAGCTCTTTCGCCAACCAAGAAAATTTCATTTGTGTCTAAGTCTTTGTAGAAAATATCGCTATCTTCCGGCTGACCCAGCATGATGTCATCTTCTTTTACCCTTTTAGCGAAAGAGGGGAAACAAAAGACAGAGTTGGGACTCATTCCCTTAAGCGCTGAATAACCCACATCAAGAGCAATTGGCCAGAATCCTTCTTTTCTGCACAAATTTTTCCGTTTCATCAAAATTGTTTTGGTTTTAAATTCTTTTGTTGCCATGTATTTTTTTCCTCCATTTATGTTTTTAACTTCACTATTAATTTGACAGAAATTTGTGTTTCCAAAAAATTTTTGCATAAAAATTATCGAATAAATACTTGATTAAAGATGAATTTATGGTTCACAGGGTCCCAGTCTTTAATTTCAATAATTTCATATATTTTAAACTCTTTCAAAAAGATAATTAGGTCTAAGTCTTTCAACATATAGAGGGCCTGATCTTTGTCATATTTGCTTTCATACATAACATAATCAGCCAATTTGTCTAAAGCAGACTCACTGGATGCGCTATGAACAGTACACCAACATTTATAGCCAGTTGCAGCCGCGTTAATAAAATACATAGCTTCGCCGCCCTTTACTTCACCGATAACGAAATAATCAATATCAGTAAGTAATCCGTTTCGAGCTTCATCTTGCAATGTGTATGTTAACCCGTTATAGCCGTGTTCTACTACATGCTGAAACATAATGTCGGGATGCTTAGAAAACAGCTCTTCGCTTTCCTGAATCACTAATCCAGCTTTGCTTTTTGGTATTTCTTCGATTAAAGCATTCAACAAAACGGTTTTACCGGAACTACCTTTTCCGCAAAGAACAATACCTCCTGCAGACTGAATTTTGTCTCTCAAATAGTTTTTAATTTTTTCATCATACATGTTGCATTCAACCAAATCATCTAAGCTTAATTTATTTTTTTTGATTTTTCTAATGTGCAGATATGGATAAGGTACAGAATTTATCATTTGTGTAGTTATATTAAAACGCAAAATGAACTTGTTGCTGGTATAGCTATCTGTAAAAACATGAATTGCTGATTTTCTTAAATCAATGTTATTTTTAATGGCCAAACTTTGAATAAACCTAATATAATCTTCTCTATTATAAAAAGAAACATCAGAAGTCATTCTTTTTCCGGCACATTTTACTCTAATTTTATCTGGCGCAATTACTTTAATATCTGATATATTATCGTCTTCTATTAAAGGTTCTAAGACATGATTTCCGTATATTGCCACCACAAATTTCATACGAACAAACTGAATATCATTGTCGGAAAGTTTGGGGTATCTTTCTCTTAGATATGCCTCTACTGTTGATAAAAACTTTTCCATTGTTAGCTCGCCGGTCATTGCATTAACAAAATACAAAGATTCGCTACCTAAAGTATATCTTTCAATTACTTTTTCAGTAATTTTGTCAAGCATATCAAAAGAAGTTTCTGTCTTGTAGTTTGCATACTTATCCAATGCTTTGTAAAACAATTCCTTATCTTTCTGCAAATGCGACGAATCTATTTCAGGTACGTTATTAATTTTACCGAGCTGGTAGTTTGCGTCTTTTTCAAACTCATTACTTAAATACGTTAAGATTTTATTATAAACAAGAGGACATTCATTTTCGTCCGTAAGCCATACTTTGCTATTTAGAACTCTCCCTTGTAAAGGAAACACTAATACTTGAACCTTGGTATAATTTGTATCGCCAATAAAAAGAGGTTGATATTTGTAAGACAAGATATTTTCTTTTGCAAAGGTTTCTTCAAAAACATTAAAAATATCTATCGCGAATTGCGAACAATCCTCTTCTGTTCCGCTTATTACGCATTGAAACATAATTCCCAAAGCACTTCCAGGCTTAATTCCGGGACCTATTTCGTCAATTTTTGAAGAAATGCGCTTTCCATAAGAAACAGAAGACATTTCTTCAATCAATTCAGTCCCTTTTACAAAATCATAAGATTTATCGTTTTCCAACTCTTTGATAGAAAAAATTTGCGTAGGTATAAATTTTACTAATTCCATATTTTCTCCTTATTTCACTATATTCTAATTAAAATATGCATTATTTTTTTGGTGAAAGTATTTTTTTGCACAAAAAAACAGCCTGAAATTTATCAAGCTGTTTTCTTCGCTACATACTTTTTCTATCCGCTATTTCAGCCATTTTGGCGTCATTTAGGCGGGTATCTCCATGCACCCTGGAATATGATAGGTACCCATTCATTCGGTCAATTTTGGTTAAATTACGGCTTCCACACTTAGGACAAACATCCATCTCTAACTCCTGATGACCGCAATCGTCACAATAGGCTAAAGATAAATTTACACCTTCGTAAAATCCTTTATTCATGGCACGGCGAATCAATGTTTTGATTGCTTCCATATTGTAATCAATAGGATATTTTACATATTGTATTTTTCCACCATTACTTAAATTCCAAAAACGTCCTTCTAAATCCTGTTTTTGAATAGGAGTAATATCTTCTGACACATGGCAATGGAAACTGTTGCTTACATATGCTCTATCAGATACACCTTCTATAATACCATATTTTTCTCTAAATTGTTTTACCTGTAAACCACATAAATTTTCTGCTGGTGTGCCGTAAATTGCGTATAAATTTCCGTCCTTCTTTTTGAACTCATTAACCTTTTCATTTATATAGGTTAAAACTTCAATAGCAAACTGTCCGTCTTCTACTAAAGACTTTCCATTGTATAAAACCTGCAGCTCATTTAATGCAGTGATACCAAAGCTTGCTGTAGCACTCTTTAATAAAGGTTTTATTTTTTCATTTTGTTTTAAATTTCCTCCAAAGAACCCTCCTTCGCAATATGCAAGAGGATTGGTAGAAGCTCTCATTTCTCCTAAATAAGCATAGGTACGGATATGCAGCTGTCTAATCAGTTCCAGATAATAGTCCAGCACTTTGTAAAAGTCACGACTCTCCTTTCTTGCTTTAGCCAAAATCATAGGCAAATGTAAAGAAACAGCTCCAATATTGAATCTTCCAATAAATACAGGAGTATCATTTTCGTCAGATGGTTCTAAACCTCCTTTTTCAAACCAAGGAGAAAGGAAAGCTCTGCATCCCATAGGCGAAATTGCCTTGCCATATTTTTTGTAAACACTTGCTACGTACCCGTCTCCAGTTAAACTGAGCCAATCAGGATACATAGTCTTTGCAGAACACTGTACTCCAGCTTCGAAAACATCCTCTAAAGGCTTTCCAGGGCCGTGCAGATTTTCGTCATACAAAAATACAATTTTAGGGAACAGAACAGGCTTTTTGCATTCTTTCTTCCCCTGCCCTTTTCTTCTTACATTAAGCATTGTAATGGAGGCTAATTTAGCGAATTTATCTGTGCCAAGTCCTGCAGTTACAGTAATGAAAGGATAATCTCCTCTACTGCTGCCAACAGTATTAAATTTGTATTCCCATCCTTGAAATCCCTGCTCCATGTCTCTTGTTACGTCAGACAAAGCTTCTGCTTCTGCTTTTTCTTTAGATACACCAAGACGCAGATATTTATTAAGATAATGATTATATGACATTTCAGCGTAAGGAGCAATAATTTCATCTACCTGCGGAACCGTAAATCCGCCATACTGCTGGCTTGCTGCACTCAGAACAATATCTCCAATAACATCAAATAATACATCTAATGATTTTGGTTCATTATACCAGACATTTCCCATTTCAAATCCACCGCGCAATACATTTTTCACATCAAATAAACAGCAATTCATAGTATCGCGTCTTGCTGACATATCATGAATATAGATGTATCCATCTCTGCAAGCTTGCAATTCATCAGTTGTCATAAAGAATTTCTGATAAAGTTCTTTATTTAATTGATTAAAGATTAAACTTCTTTTGGTAGATACCAAAGCTGAGTCAGTATTAGAGTTTTCTTTATCTCCAATATACATGATAGATTGACTTTTTTTGTACACCTCATCCAACATACGAACAAAATCTTGTTTATAGTTACGATAATCTCTGTAACTTTTTGCAACAGCCGGGCTTACTTCTTCTAACGCTCTTTCTACATAATTATGGATGATGGGCACGGGAATTTTAGTTTGTCCAGATTCGTTGATAAAAGTAACTACTTTATGGACCAACAGATCCAAATCTTCCTCTTCCAGTCTTGTAAGAGCTCTGTAAGCACTTTTTCCTACTGCAACTTTTATTTTATTTGATTCAAAAGCTTCCAGTGTCCCATCTTTTTTGATAATAAAAACTTTTTCATTTGGTGTTTTCAACATAATAGAATCTCCTTCCTATTTTGATTCACAAAAATTAAAAATAAAGGGTGGAATTATTTTCCACCCTTACGTTTATTGATACTTTCAATATGACAGAATTATACTTCCGTAATATCCAGAAGAAGAACATCCTGAAAATGGGTTGCTTTTCCGTCAGATTCCTTTTTCCATGTCTGCACTTCGCCAAGTGCGCAAATTTTATTGCCAACCACAATCTGAGAAGCAACGCTTTTGGGATTTTTAGCAAACAGTGTGCAGTTAATATAGTCTGTATTTTCGCCATCTTTTGTTCTGATGACAAGTTTAAATAAACCTCTTTTTACCATAGTATTTTTGGTGATTTCTCCGGTAATAATTGCTTTGTTGTAAGTAGCACCATGGACCCTACCTTTTACACCAAACAACCTTTCCATGTCACTTTCATTATGCTGGATGTCAGAGCCAACAATAGATGTCTTAAAAGTATTTTCATTCTTTGGTCTAAAGCTTTTGAATTTGCCATTTACGATTACATGATCCCCTACTTTAAATTCAGATCCGCTTTTCTCCAAGGTCTCTTTAAAGAAAGTGATATTGATGTAGGAATCCACTTCATGGTTTCGGCCAGTAGCAGTTTTGATCGTAAAAATAGAAACGTTGCCTCTATCAAAACGATGTACTATGATTCCATGGGCTTGAAAACGATTAGAATCAGGGTGATGATCTTTCGTTTTTAGAATCATATGTCCAGCCGTTTCTTGGTCTGTAGGAACTACTAATTCTTCAATATTTTGCATATTTATTCTCCTTTTACTTTTTTCTATATAATCAATATGAGTGAAAAAATATAAATTAGTTTATTTTTGAGGAAACTCAAAAGATACTTGTCTCGTATTTTGATTTAATACTAAATATGCATCAAATTGCTTACCACTTTTTCCTTCGAATCCCTTAATTAATGAAGTTCTTCCTTTTGTTAATAATGCTTTATACTGCGCAATTGATAAATTTTTACCTGCAATTTTCTTTGAAACACTGAATTTGCAATTTTCTTTATATCCGCTACAGGAAATTCCCCATTCAAATTCATTCATTTTTTTTCCGCAAAAAGGGCATCTTAACTCATCGGTTGAACTTTCATCTTTATCAGAAATTCCATAAGATTTATTTATCTTTGCGATACACTCATTCAGTGCTGCCATCTGGTCAAAAGCCTTTACTTTTGAGACTTCTAAAGAGACATATGCATTCAATTTTGTTTGGTATTCCTCTTTGGTGATAGCTTTGTTTTGCACCATCAAAAGCCCCTTTTCCCAATTGGCGGTCATTGCCGGATTTAATAAGGAAGGAGTATTCAATTTTACGGTATCATAGATAATTTCTCCAATTCTTGTAGGAGTAATTGTCTGTGTTTTTTCATTTATTTCCAAATACCCCTTTTTTGCAAGTTTGCTTAATGTTTCTGCTCTGGTTGCACTTGTTCCGATACCACTACCTTTAATGGCTTCACGAAGCTCAGGATCTTCAATCAGCTGTCCAGCATTTTCCATGGCAAGAATCATAGATCCTGTTGTGTAACGCTTGGGTGGAGACGTCTTTCCTTCCGTCATTCTATAACTGGCAGAATAGTTTTTGTTTTCCTCCAAAAGGGACAAAAGATGGAATTTTTCTAAATTTTCGCCTGTTTCCCGATAATCATAAATTTCTAAAAAACCGAGTTCCTTATTCACTTTTTGTGAAACCTGAAAGGATTCTCCCTTTACAGAAAAATTGCAGGTGATTTTAGAATCAATGGCTGCTGGATAAAAAATCGCCAAAAATCTTTTTACAATCAACATGTAAATTTTATATTCTAAATCACTCAAAGAACTAATATTACCTTCTCCAGTTGGAATA
>JAZNMF010000012.1:0-28141 GCA_045579545.1 Acetatifactor sp.
GGGGTAAAAATCTCGGCAAACCGCGGGTATAAAAGAAGCAGCCTCACCGCGGATCGGTGAGGCTGCGAGACGCTACATTATTTTGTTTTTCTCAGGATACGAAGATTTGTTTCCCGATATAAAGCACTCACCGTGACTGGAGTATATCACAGACCCATAAAAAACTCAAGAACTTTTCTGCTGATTCAATCTGATGCGTTTATGATTCCGCTTCGGTTACCCCAGACAGTTGCTCAATAAAATGATTCAAATTATCAATCAGGAATTTGAATTGGTGACGAACAATTCTATCGGTGGGGAGTTCGTCATTTTCCTTCTTCACCAGAATCTTTGCAAGTAGCTGCTGCATAGTTTCAATGTCATTTTCGATAAAACTGCCTTTGGTCGCATGCCGGTAAACTGCCCAAAGAATCCCTCTGAAATCATGCAATTGAGAAGCATCGCAATGCATCAGCATTTCCATCAGCTTGTCCACATCGTACTTACTGATAAACTCTCTGCTGATTTGAATACTGCCTCTCTCATGCACTATATCCTTGTAATATGCAGCAAGTTCCTCCGGTGTATAAGTGAATCCCCCAATTTCATCATCCCTGGCGTTCAAAGAATCTAAAATCTCTTTTCTGAAAGCGCTGTATTCCTCTGCTTCTGTCTCGTCCGTGGGGTCCTCACCTATGAAGAACAGCAAATCGCCATCGATTTCCTTTGCACGGCCCCGGATATTCGCAACCATACGCTCCTTACAAGCTGTATAGTCGAAACCCAGTACTGTTTTAAGCTGCACCAGATGGACTGCCAATTGCCCATAGCAATAGAACGGTAAATCTTGATAGTCTTTCAGACGCTCCTCTACACGTTTGAGTGCTGCCAACACCTCGGTCTCTGTTCGGGTATAAAAGCCTCCGATAATAGATAAATCTGCATCATCTCTGCCGCTTTTCTGCCCGTACAGCATCTGGTTCTTATGTTCCCCAAACGCCTCTGCAATTTTTGCATCGTCAAAGTCTTGCCATCGAATGTAGTCATAGCAAAAGCGATAGAGGGGATAATCCTTAAGGCCCAGATTGACAGACAACTGCTTTGTCCCATCCCATTTCGGGAATTCTCCGTTTTTTATCCGCGAAGAAAATGCAATTATGCTATAAAAAATTGTCTGCCTATTGTCAATGCTGCAATCATCGGGAAGTTTTTCAAATATGTCTACCGTTTTTTGGCACGCAAAAGTAAATGTGCGGAGATTATAGCAGTTGCGAAGCACAAAAATGCCTTCAATATCTTCAAGATACTTATCCTCTTCAAATTGGGATAAGTGCTCATCCTCAAAGCTGTGAATAATAGCTTTTATCGCCTGCAAATAATCCGGCTCATACACAATCGTATCGCTCACAGATTTTTCCTTGGTCCGCAGATATTCCTGCGTCTTTTCTGTGTATTCGCCTAACTGCGGAATAACTTGCTTTTTCTTTTCATCTGTCTCTGGTTTTGGTGGGTCACGTTTTAGCAGCTCGTCCTCATTGGTTACAAGCAAAACCTTTACGCCATCCTGCTCCACCAAACCATTCACATATCCCAAAAACTCCAGAATATCAATCTGTGTACGCTCAACATCCTCAAAGATAATAAGTTTACCGGTCAAATCGATGGAATCATACAGGCGCTGAAGGTCATCTTCATTTGCGTTGACCTCAACACCCAATACGCTGGTTACACCGCGCAACACGGTTTTTGCCGCAAGAACACCTGCGGCAGCACCTTCCGATTTCACCTGGAATTTTTTCGCGCGGGCTTCCAGATACACACTTTTACTGACATCCTTAATACTTGTAAGACCGTACAAGGACACAATGATACATTGGTGCTCACCGTTCTCTTTCAAATACCGAAGCAGTTCATTCTGAATATAATAACTCTTACCTGTACCCCAACCGGCAGTCAGCATAATGGCACTCTTCGTCCGGTCCGCCACAAGATAGTGCTTAATATATGCGTTCAATTTATCCGCTTTCATAACATGGCACTCCTTTTTATTGCATAAACTTAGCGTTCTTTGTCACAAATAGTAATACGCTCCCATCCTTTTCCCGAGCATATATCACCCTCATCGACATTATATCAAAGTAGAACATCTTCTGCAATGGTGGTTTGTATTGGTACATCCTTACCGTACACCTCATTTGTGAATACACCCCATGCGAGGATCGCATGGGGTGTATTCTTTACGAGATTTTGATTTTTCCGGCTTCAAACTGCTCCATCAAGTCGTCCATTATGTGTCGGCGGAGTGTTTCATGCACAAATATTGGGAAGGCTCCCTGTGGCACGAAGACAAAGCGGCAGCCATACCGATTCTCAAAAGCATGGTATGTAGCGAGGGCAAGTTTAGCATCAAAGTCATTGCGGTAGTTTCCGGCAGCAAGGTCTGCATAACTGCCGCCTTCAGTAACTACATAAAGTCTGCAACCGCATTTGTGTGCGCGTTCCAGTTCAGCCTTGAAACGGGTTCTATCCCTGCTGAGGCAGGTGACCAGTTCTTCCATGTCCATTTTGCGCTCAATAGCAATACGTTCAGTATAGTCGATAGTGCCGTGGGGCGTCTTGGCGATGGCAGAGTAATCACCGGCAAACAGTTTCCGGCGCACGGGAGTGAGGTTCATTCTTTGGAAGCTTTCCATACGGGCTTCATAGCGGGGGTTAATCTGCTCCCGGGTATCCACGATTAGGTCGTAGTTCGTGGATATGTACTGTAATATGCGGAAGTCTTCGTTTTTCAAAAGTAGAAATCCTCCTCTCCGCGGGTTAGATACTCTTCGCAGCGGCGGCGGATATCCTCCACGCCTAAGCACGCACTCACCGTTGACCATTCCAAACGGTTGACCCCGTAGAGATGGAGCCCCATGGCAATGGTGTTGTCCTCAATCCGGTCAATGAGGCGGCGGGCCAGGTCGCAGGCAAAGTCGTAGTCTGCCTGGGTCTTGTTTTTCTCGTCCAACAGACGCCGGTAGGTCTGATGGAGTGCGAGGATATAGTCATCCTCTTTCGGGTCTTGGTCCACAGGCAGGTCACGGTATGCCTTGGACAGCTTGTAGGCTGCATCATCCAGGTGCTGCTGCTT
Source organism: Acetatifactor sp. (assembly GCA_045579545.1). Taxonomy (GTDB): domain Bacteria; phylum Bacillota; class Clostridia; order Lachnospirales; family Lachnospiraceae; genus Acetatifactor. The sequence continues at coordinate 3,113 of JAZNMF010000012.1, forward strand.
ATAAGCAAGCTTCGTGTGTAGCATGGTGATGCCGGTGAATAGGTCAGCTAAAATATGCATAGCTTCATTTCCTTTCAAAGTATTTTTTGGGATTCGCCCGATAAAATAATGACATTTCCGGTCTTTTCGTACACGAGCAATCCCCGTGCCATCCCGTCTCCTTGGGGATGGTCAACTTAAGTATGACAGTCGGATGTTTTCTTATACACAAGCTTATAGCTATTGCGTAAATGTCTTTATTTAGATGTAAGACCTGTACAACAGGCACACATCAAAAAAGGAGACATTACTTATGAAAACTACTATCACTCACGCAGCAATCATCCTGGCGGACGTACCCTACAACGAGCAATGCCCGAGACAATTTATGGGAAAGCACTACTACATTTTGATGAGCAACAACGCTTGTTGCCGTAACTCGCCTGTGTTACAAGCAATTCCTACATCATCCAACACGAACCGCAGGCTTCCTGTTCAGGTGGAGATTCATGCCGAATGCTTTTCCCGGCGCACCTACGCTTTGGCTGAGCAGCTCACTCTTTTGCCAAGAGAGATTTTTGAGAGAGGTAAATATTGTGGTCAACTCGACGAACAAGAGCTTGAACGATTGAAAGCCGCAGTCCGCCTACAGCTCTGTCTGGACTAAAAAATGAATACTGCGCAAACCAATGCCCCCAGGTGGATCTACGATCCACCTGGGGGCAATTTTGCTGTCTGAGGGCTTGTGTATAAGCAACTGCAGGTCTGTCTTAATTAGTTTGCAATCAAAGAGAAACAGCGAAAAAACAGCGCGCTTTTCCGGTCGAAAAAATATTTTTTCTGATGTTCGGGAGCTTGTGCACCGATTTTTGGCCGCCTGTCATCCTCATTGCAAGGACGGAAATCTTGAACCGTCCACCGGGACTTTCCCGGACTAAATTAAGCCGAAACACGGCAGAAAGGTTTTATTTTTATGCAGAAAACTATTTGCGAGCTTTTCGCAGGAGTCGGCGGTTTTCGCCTTGGCTTCGACCGACTAAACTCCGGCTGGGAAACTGTATTCTTCTCCCAGTACGAGCCCGCCCACAAGAAACAGTGGGCACATGACTGCTATGTCCGCCATTTTGGGGACTGCGCAGACCTCAACGGTGAATATCACACCAACGAGGACATCACCACCGTGGACAAGAATGCAATTCCTGACCACACCCTGCTGGTAGGTGGCTTCCCCTGCCAGGATTACAGCGTCGCAAGTCCTCTGAGCACCGCCCACGGCATCGCAGGAGCGAAGGGTATGCTGTGGTGGCAGGTACGCGACATCCTGGCTACCAAACAACCTGCGTTCTGCTTATTGGAGAACGTAGACCGTCTGCTCCAGTCACCCAAGGGACAGCGCGGCAGGGACTTCGGCCTGATTCTCGGTACCTTCGCTGAGTATGGATACCATGTCGAGTGGCGCGTGGTCAATGCAGCACAGTACGGAGCTGCCCAGCGTCGTAAGCGTACCTTCATTTTCGCCTACCGGAAGGACACGGTGTACGCAGCCAAGATGCAATTTGCAAATGCTGAGGATGTTATCCGCGCCGATGGTTTCATGGCGCAGGCATTCCCGGTTGCTGACATAGGCGAGCTGATGGATACCCAGTTGCTTGGCACCCTATCCAACATTAGCGATTATTTCTCTTACAATTTCCAGAACGCCGGTTATATGTGCGACCGTCATATATACACCGCCAAGGTCAAGGAGCTGGAAGAGACGCCCATTACGCTGGGTTCCGTGCTGGAACCGAATGCCGACAGTAGATACTACATACCCGCCGCAATGGTCCCCCGCTGGGAGTACCTGAAGGGTGCAAAGAAGATTCCCCGCGTTGCCAAGACTGGATTTGAGTACTTTTTCTCTGAGGGTGCGATGGCGTTCCCGGATGCGCTGGACAAGCCCTCCCGCACGCTGGTGACCAGCGAAGGCAAGGTAGACCGCACTACCCATGTTATCAAGGTCCCCGTCACCGGTGAGCTGCGGAAACTGACACCGGTTGAGCTGGAACGGCTGCAGGGCTTCGATGATAACTGGACGGCCTGTATGTCTGAGCACATGCGCCGGTTCTGCATGGGTAACGCGCTGGTAGTTCCTATTGTTACTCGTATGGGTGCCGTACTGGACGAAATCATCGCTGACGAGCCGTAACAGGACAAAAGCCAAGCGGCTGATCTAAATCAGCCGCCTGGCCCCCCATCTGTTCATGCACGAGTTTTATAAACTCTGTCAAAATATATATGAAAACAAAACCGGGCTTCTATATGAAAATCTCACCCCGGCATACGAAAGGAACCATTACTTATGGGCTTAGATTTATATTTTTACCGCTGCAAGAAGGGCTGCTATGAGCAGCACCAACACAACCCCCTGGCGCTTTCCGCCGAAGCGCAATCCGCTATATCACGGTGGATGTACCAAGAGTATCAAAAGTGGGGCCGCCCGGATTATTTCGAGGCTGTGCCCGGAGTAGTCGATGGCTGCCGCTGTCCTGAAGAGAGTGATAACCTCATTCTGGTGGACGGATGGTTGCAGCATACTGGCTCGGCATACCGCTGGTTCTTGGAGCACACCGCAATGACGCTGGATGACGCACATCCTGTCAGAGTACCCACCGAGGTTATTTACGCTCTTTACAAAGCCTGCGAAACCGTATTGAGTCTGGAGCTGGATGTTTTTGGTTACACCGACATTAAAATCTGCTCGCGGCTTCTTCCCGTGATGGGCAACCCCTACTTCGGTACGGATGAATACTGCTGGGACTATCGGGAGGAAGTAGAAGCTGTCATGGATGCATTAAACGCTCTGCTCAATACCATCGACTTCGAGACCGAGGTTATCCTGGTCCAAGCCAATTGGTAAGTTGCTGCCCAGTGTGGATGATCCACACTGGGCTCCCATAGGACAGGGCTTGTGTACGAAAATTACACCCCCTGTCATAATTATTACGAAAATAAAAGCCGGGGCTCATATAAAATCCACCCCCGGTGATGAAAGGATAATTTACTTATGAAGAGAAGTCTTGAGAGAAATCTCGAAATCATGCTCCCCTCTGACCGCGAGGTCGCAATCCAAAAACTCCGTCAAATTAAATGTGAAATTGAAAAGTACTCCCAGTCGTTTTTCTGGCAGGGGCACGGGAGAACCCGGTGGAGTACCGAAATTGAAGTACAGCTGGGCGCTGATGTAATTCGCTTTTCCAGCAGCTATCACGAGTCGTATCGGAACTGTTACTACTCCAAGAGTCTAACATTCAACGGTAAAAAGACTACCTGCTTGCTGGTCAATAACATCATTTCTAAGCTGCAGGAACTTAATGCTGCCGTGGAGCAGGAGTCCATCTTTTTGGATGAAGATATTTTTCTGTAAGCCAGAGCCCCGGAAGGATCTACGATCCTCTCGGGGCTTCCTTTGTTAGTGCAGCATAGTCCCGGTGGGGCCGCGTTTCTTCTTTTCAGACTTATGGTTACATGAAATACGCCCGCAGCACATAAGTGCGCGGGCTTAGAGTAGACAGAGCACGCCGCAAAGTGAGTATAGTTTGCAATCCCAATTTGCGCTGTGTTTGGCTGAAATCCCATCTTCTGCAGCAAGCCGCACGGCATAGCAATTCACCCAAACTTAAGTCGGCAACCCGCCAGGGATATCCCGCTACACACGATGGATGTCAGATATGTGTGGTGGTAAGTACACCGGCGATGGAGCTTACATAGGTCAAGCAAGCCGCACGGCATCGTACCACTCATCATATTTCCTTGCGCTGGAACCTTCGGTCCATATATCTCTCATACGCGTATGCTCTCTTTCTGCTGATGCGTATTGTTACTAACGTATTGTTGTGGCGTAATACCGATGTACACTTGCAATTTGCGAATGGCATTACGCAGTAATTATGACAACTATTTCGGTAATTGTGCACAACTCACTACGGAATAACATAAACCCGCCGTCCTGCGTATTGCAGAAGCGGCGGGTAATTGAATTATTCATCATAAAAGCTGGGTTCATTGACATATGTATAAGTGACATGTTGCATGTGGTGATATGGCGGTAACAACCTAAAAAGACAATGTAGGCATGTGCGCACAAAAATATCCCAATCTACTGTACTACCGCTTGTGCACAACATAGCTTGAGGATGTCATTATGAATATGAAAGATAAGTAGTGCTCGGCTGTTACCGAGCGCTACTGGTGATAAAAAACGCCACCCAGGCAGTTGCAGCTGTCAGGGCGGCGGGTGATTACGCCTGTGCTATAATGACCAGTGCAATATAATACGGGACGGGCTCTAAGAATCTCGCCACGTAATCTGGTATCGCACTACTCAATAACAGCAGACATCGTTGAATACGTCGCATGGTCTGTCTCCTTTACTTAGATTAGTGACCAGCACTTCAAGTAAAGTAAAATCCAGTATGTACGGTCTCATCACCAACGATATTGTATCACCAGTTATACTTTATTGCAACACCCCAAAGGTAATTTTTGCCTTTGGGGTGTTGTCTGTCTTAAGTTGGCATCCGCCAGAAATAAAAACACCCCACAACTTCCGAAGAAGCTGTGGGGTGCGTGCTTAGGATAGGGGTTGCATCGAACAACGGGATTGATGTAATCTCACCCGTTGAAAGATGGGTTGTAGGTTAGCCTGCGTATGCTACCTTATAAGGAGCCCAGTAGGAACCATAGCACTTGATAGTGTAGGTATAACCAGAGCCACCAGTAAGACCAGCATTCGCAAACCAAGACTCTACTTCGCCCTCACCACAGTTAATGACCTGGCTGTAGCGACTACCGTTGTACCACCAATAGAGAGTGAATTGCTTCACATAACCATCGGAATCATACACGAAGTCACGCTTAACAGTCTGCCAAGTGGGATTGTTGAGCAGAGCAGTGTCACTGGTTACAGGAGCAGAGCCCATATACGCGTTACCCTTGGAATACGAGATTCTCACACGGTAACGGTTATAGTCGCTCCAGCCTTCACCGAGAACGTAGGACACATCGGTTGCACCACAAGAAGTACAGGTCTGCACATTGGCATCCAGCTCGTTGGTGTAGGCACCATAATCCGTGAGATGACGAGTCTCAGTCTTAATGGTGTGACTACCCTTCTTGCCTTCGTACTCAACGTACCAGCCGCAAATCTTACAAGTACTGCGCATAGTGGCCTTGGTCGTACAGGTACCTTCCTTGACGGTGGTCACTGTATGATTATCAGAGCCCTTTTCGCAGATATGGTCGGCGGTGCCGTCCGTTTCCTTGTAACCGCACTTAGTACAAGTACGATACTTGCGGTGGGAGGTGTAAGTACCGCCACTGCTGTGCTTGAAGGTGTACTCTTCCCACTGCCAGTCGCCAAAGGTATGGTTGCCCTTAATCTGCTCAGTCTTGGTTTTACCACAAGTCTGGCAGGTATAGGTCTTGATACCCATGTCGGAGCAGCTGGTAGGAGTCGTAGTGACCTTACCTTCATCCCATGCGTGACCAGTAGCAGCGATGGTCTGAGTCTCCTCATTGCCGCACTTGGAGCACTTTCTTGTTTTTACGCCATTAGTGTCGCAGGTAGCAGACTTAGTGGTAGACCAGGAACCGTAGCTGTGGCCCTTGGCTGCGATGGTCTCGGTTTCTACCTTACCACAGTTTGCACAAGAGCGGGTCTTGGAACCAGCCTTAGTACAAGTAGCATCGGTAGTCTTCCAGCTGGACATCTTATGACCAGTAGCCTCAGTGTAGTCAGCGGTATAGCTCTTGCCGCACTTGCTGCAGGTATACTGAGTATAACCCTTAGCTTCGCACTTAGGAGCGGTAACCTTCTGCTCATACTGATGCTCGCACTCCTTATTACCTTCGTTATCCTCAGGAATAGTAGGAGTGGTCTCGCCAGTCTCGCCAGAGTCAGGAGTGTAGTTAGGGTCAACTACGTCGCGACGCTGAACAACAGTCTCAGTCTCGTTGCAGTGACTGCAAGAGCGGACGGTTTTCCAGTAAGTAGCGATATAACCCGCATCTACAGATACAGTATCCTCATGACCAAGGTAAGCTTCGTACTCAGCTTTGGTAGCCTCAGACTCGGTCTGGGTCCACATGTGTGCACATGCCTTTTCATCGGAAGGCCCGCTGGGGTTTGTGCCTGAAATGGTCTCATCTCCGGCGGGATTACTACCGGTCGTACCGGTGGGGTCATCCGTGCCAGTGGTGGAGTCTGTTCCATCGGTGCCGGTATGATCAGCGGATCCGATGGAACCGCTGGGGTCAGTAACATTGGGCTCAACGGTGTTACAGCCAGTAAAGATGCTCAGCAGCATGACCGCTGTCAGGAGCAACGCGAGTATACTATTGGTTTTCATTTCTATAATATCCTCCATAAAGTAAAGCAAAAATTGTGTTTGTTGGGTCCGGTGGGAAGTACTACTTCCGCCGGGCCTTTTTCAGCTCCGCAATGTACTCAACGGCAGCAGCGTTGCCTCCCTTGATACGAGCCTGAACAACAGCGTTCCGGGCTTGGAGCGCATCGTCCCGATTGTCGTAGGAGCCGATGTGGTAAGTCTTGTAGTCTATTTTCATTTGAGCGATGTAGGTGTCGCCCCGCTGATAAATGCCTTCGCAGCCTTTCATGCGCTTCGCAATCCGCGCCGCCTCTTCTTCCGCAGTCCAGCCGCGCCGTTCTTTGGAACCGCCGATTAGCTTTCGTGCCCTTTCCTGCGCACAGCCACAGGAGCGCACGCCGCCTGCAAGCAAGCGGTCAGCAGCAACAAGACGGGTACCGGTGCACTCGCAGGTGCAGAGGTACAGCGTCCGTCCGCGATAGTCTTTTTCTGTCGTGGCAGCATTAACGGTCAGCACGCCATAGGTTTTGCCGATAACGATTTTTGTGGGCAAGCATAACCGCCTCCTTTGCCCGAAATATTGTCCCTACATTATACCACAAAAACCGACTTTTTCAATGCTGACCCGAGATTTTGAGAACATTTAAAAGGGAAAGTGCGCTGCTTTGTTCAATGGAGCAGTGCCTTTTTCTTTTGGATGGATGAAAAAGCTGTGCTGCCGAGCCCCGGCGGACGTCTTGCTGCGACCCAGGCTTGCGCGATATACGGTTACTCATCATGTTTTATGTATGAGTAAACGGATATCCCCGCACCCCGTAACAGACCCGGAGGAACGCACGCATCAGATATGTGATGAAGAAAACCCGCCGCAGTGCCGCACATCAGAACTGGGATGGGTCGCTCTCTGTCATAATTATTACGTAAGGAATGATAACAGTAGGAAGCGCGTCAATAGAAGACGCATCAGCAGAGAACGGTCCCCACATGACGGGACCCAACGCCGACGCAGCAGCCAGCTGCGGGGACGATACCCTGAGCCAAAAAGAACAAGCTTGAAAGGAGCAAACACACGCAGGCTCAGATAGATGCCGGAGGGCAGATTTATACACAACTCAGTCATGCGCACTGGCAGCGATATGCCAGAAAGGATGGTCCATAACATCCCGCCGTGTTCGGCAAACCAAGAGTGGGTTTCGCATATACCCTTTTCCCTTTGCTGATTATCGAATCAGCCGGTGGTCCATAACACCATCTGCCTGCGGCAGTAAATAAGAGTGGGTATGCTTTTAGCCTTAACAGATAATACCCGCAAGGAGGCATTAGGATGGGACATAAGAATAAGAAGTCGATTCACATGGAGATGAACGAGGTTCTGCAAGCCAAACTTCATAAAGGCATTGGAACCAGTAAGCATGCTCAGAAAATTGCTGGCAAAACGGCTGACGCAATCTTCTCATTCAATACATATAGAGCCTACAAAAAACACTCAGCATATTTCATATCATGGGCAAAAACTAAATACAAATGCAAAACACTGGCGCAGGCTCGGCAGTATGCCGATGAATGGTTGCAAATGCGAATTGACGAAGGAAAGAGCGCATACACCATAAAGCTGGAGTTGGCGGCTCTCTGCAAGCTGTACGGAGATACCGCTGCTGACTACATATCTACGCCGCCCCGCTTACGGAAAAATATTGTCCGATCGCGACGGCAAGCCGTTCGCGATGCGCACTTTTCTGAAGCGAACCACTCAGATTTTGTGGAGTTCTGCCGCAGCACTGGGTTGCGGCGAGCAGAGCTGCGGGCTCTGACGGGGGATAAGCTGGTAAAGGATGACGATGGCAGATGGTGCATCCTGGTCAATAAGATGTCCAAAGGTGGCAGACCCCGAAAAGCACCCATCGTCGGGAATGTTGGTAAAATCGTTGGCATGATGCAGGCGGCTGGCACCGGCAAGGTCTTTGAGAAAATCCCCAACGGAGCTGACATCCATTCATACCGCGCAGACTACGCGACTCAGGTATACCTGAATCACGCACGCCCCCTAAAGTCCTTGTCAAAAGAAGAAATCTATTACTGTAGAAAAGACCGAGTCGGGGTGCACTTTGACCGGCGTGCAATGGGCTATGCTTCGGCAGCGCTCGGACATTCAAAAGGTCGCGTCAGTGTCGTTGGAGAGCACTACATCCGATTACCAAATAACATTTCGTAAAGGAGATTCACATGAAACACATTTTCTTTTTCATCCGCTGCCGGGAGCATCTGGATGCAGACCCGGAGCAAACCGCCGTACTCTATGGCGAAGAACATGAGTTCGAGTTTATGTCAGAGCTGGCTCGCCTGCTCAGTGAGCTAAACCCCAAATGGCTCGTCGAGTTCGGGCACTATGCCTACGGTAAGGAAGGCAGCGTCGGGGAAGCATATTTCGCCGGTGAGGAAATCAATCCCGGCGAGCAAGGCGGCTACTGGAAGATGGTTGGCGATGATGTCTATATCCTGACGGACAGTGCCGACGGTTTTGACTGGGCGTATACCCATGCTACCTGCGGTATGCATACAGATTGACCTTTATACCACATTGGTAAATGTCATTATTTCTATAGATAAAGCTGATAAACAGTTGATAAGTTGATAGGAGGACACCACTTGAAACGGCGCCTTGGACCTTATCCTTTCTGCCACAGCGCCTATCTATAGAAGCAGGTAAATTGACCTGCATACACCACAGTTGCCCCGGGGAGATTTCCCTACCTCTCTTTTCTCCCCGGCGGCAACACCCTTAAAACTGAATGATGGGCCCCGTGCCTTTCATAATACACTACAGACTGGAGATTACACTATGCATGAGACCATCAAAAAAACTAACGCCGCCCCTGGCACCCCGTGCCCCGTAGACGGGTATGTCCGCACTCTGATTGCGGATGCCCAGAGCCCCACGCCGAAACACCTCTGGGAGGAGCTTGAGCCGGAAAGCGCCAAGAGCTACCCCCGGTACCGTCTGCGTGATGCTGACGGAAATATCGTCACCTTGAGCTGTGAAGCCAACGAAAGCGCCCACTCCCAGTACACCCTCCGGGTAATTGACGAGGAGAGCCGCCCCGTAATGAACAGTACGGAGTGGCGAGCTGCCGGACAACCCTCCGAGCTGGAAACGCTGTATTTCCTGCTGCAGGACCGGTGCCATACTTCAAAGCCTGAAATGAAGGAATGCGGCCAACGTGTGAGTCCGGAGCAAATCGACTGTTTCATCAGTGCGCTGCTGCGGGACGCGAAAATGGAACGTCCTCTGCTGACATGGAAGCGGGAGCACCACGACGATAAAGTCGGGTACTACTCCGCCGGGCTGAGCAAACGCGGCAGCATCTGGCTGCAGCAAGACCATGCGGACGAAAACTCTGACAGCTATACCCTGCAATATGTGCGGGATGGTGAGATGCTTCTGTCCTACAGCGAAACCGCAAGCCTGACGGAGAACCCCGATTGCCAGCTGCGGGAGCTGTACGACCGGATTGCCATAAAAGACCCGGAAGACATGGAGGTGCTGGTCTCTGCGCCGGAGATCCACCGGTTTGTCGCAGAGACCGAGAGCCGGGAAATGGTGGAGCGCATTTGCAAAAAATATGAGGTAGAACCTGTGCTGATTGGCGACCTGTTCCGGCAGGCGACACTGCACTGCGTCACCCATCAATTCGTGCTGGCTGCCATCGACCAATGCCCGGGGCTGAGAAGTAACCATCTGGAAAAGCTTCGGCTGCAGCGCATGGCTGAGCACATGGTTGGTGCACTGAGGCACGCCAAACGAGCACCCCACGGTGCGACCTTCTCAATGCGAGCCTTTAATATGGCTTTTGAGCCTTCTGGATGCCCGAGCCGCACCGCGCGGATGACTTACTCTCCCCAGCGCATCAGTAATGCGTATATTACCTGGCGAGAGGAGGTGTATGCCGACGCGGATATCCCCCTTCAAGCCAAAATCAACCGTACCTGCGTCTTGGTGCTGATGGCGATATTGAAGGACGAACTACCCTAATCGCGATTGCCAATAGGCATTTGCCCCAAAATTGTCATTCACTTCTGTACTCTGATATGCACCCCTCGATGCTCCGGCATCGGGGGGATTTTATTTGCTGGCAACAATAAAGTACCGTTTTTCGTATGCGAAAAAAATATTTTCAGTTTACAAACAGCCTATTCTTCTTAAATACAGGGAAATAACGAACTATTTTGAACAATTTGCGGTCCGAGAGGGGATTTATACACAAGGAAAAAATAATTTCTGTCATATAAGGGGTAACCGGGCAACAAAAGCTCCGAGATAATGCGCTTTTTGCCGTGTTTACCGGTCGAAATGTCATTATTTCTGTAGAGCCGGAAAGCTCGTACGGCGCAAGCCGAATCTTAATAAAGAGAGGTTAGTTGTATGAAAACAACTCCCACCCCGCGTATGGTGTACAAAACTACGCACCCCTTCTTCGTTATTGATGTGGACCGCAGCCGCGTCGACCGCGAAGACCTGGGGCAGACCCTGGCATCCCTGCGGGATACATACTTTGCCGAGTATGTCGGCACCGTCGTAGAGAACGGGAAGCTCGTGACGATTGACCGCATGTTTGTGTGGTACTACAACCCCGCCTTCCGTTACCCTGACGAAACCTACCAGCCCGGAGCTCTGGTGTGCTTCCTGCAAAAGCTCGGCTTCGATATCGGTGAACAGGATGTGTACCTGTATTACGGTAATGACTGCTACGGCGGCATCGGCTGTGAGCTGGCACCCATCGTAGCATTCCCCGAGGGCTTTGTCCTGAGCTGCATGTGCGGCAACATGACTTGCCCGGAGCATTACATCGAGCTGATGAGTCAGTACCGCAGCAACATCGTTGCTATGGGCGGTTCTGATCATCACATTCGTGATGTTCAGAACCAGACTACCGAAAAGGAGGACAACTGAAATGGCAGATAATGCTCAGGATATTATCGATAAGCTGAGTATCGGTCCCAACTGCAGCGCTTTCAAGAAGTTGTACTCTGAGCGAGACTTCTCCGCCTATACCTCCATTGAAGACGCAGAGCGCGCCCTGTGTACAATGTTGGCAACCAAAACGGATAACGCCAAGCTTATCGATAAGCTGTTCCGCAAATCGTCTATTTGTTGTCAAGTTACATGGGAAAAGGATGACTACGGCAAAAACTTGATTCAGCAGGTGTTGCAGGCATCCAAAAACACCGCCAAAGTTCCGTACTTCATTGTTCAGGTTGAACGTAACAACAAGATGGTTGAGAAAATCAGCGCTCCACTGCTGGCAGATTGGATGCGGGAGCATATTCAATATCACTTGGTTACGGACGAGATGAACCAGTACAACACTATCTACTGGTACCGGGACGGTGTCTATCAGGAGATTGGCGAAAACATCTTCAAGGGTGTTATCAAGCGAGAGATTGCAAAATATCGCCCGGAGCTTGTGAAAATGAGCACCATTAACGAGGTATACGGTTTGCTGATGACCGACTTGGACTATGTGAGCCTCAGTAAGTTCAATGCGGACCAAAACATCATTAATTTTCAAAATGGTATATTGCATTTGGATACAATGAAGCTGACAAAACATGACCCTAAATATCTGTCCTCAATTCAGATTCCGTGTAAATGGGCAGCAAAGGGTAGCCCTACGGAAACCTACGACAAGTACTTAGACACCCTAACAAACGGTGACAAGGATTTGCAGGCATTTATCCTGGCGTTCATTGGTATCTGTATCTCCAATGTTTGGGGCACCCATTTTAAGAAGGGTTTATTCTTTGCGGGCCCCGGTGATACCGGAAAATCCCAGATAAAGCTGCTCCTGGAAATGCTGCTGGGTGAGCGCAACCACTTTGCCATTGACCTGTCCGGTCTGGAAGCACGGTTCGGCACCAGCTATGTCTATGGTAAGCGTATGGTTGGTTCTGCCGATATGGGCTTTATGACCCTGAAGGAGCTGCGCACCTTCAAGCAGCTCACCGGCGGCGACAGCATCATGGGCGAGAAAAAGACTCAGCAGGGTTTCACCTTCCGGTACAGAGGCTGCCTGATTTTTGCAACCAACCGGATGCCTGTATTCTCCGGTGATGATGGTTCCTGGGTATATGACCGTTTCTGTATTGTAAAGTGCAATAATGTCATCCCCGAGGAAGAACGGGACCCGAAGTTGCTGGAAAAGATGTTTGCCGAAGCAAGCGGCATCATTTATAAGGCTGTCATGGAACTTAAAAAGGTAATCGATAACGGATACAAGCTGACCGAGCCGCAGGCTATCATTGATGCCCGCAATGAGTATTCCAGGGCCAATAATATTGTTACTGCGTTTGCCAATGAGTGTCTTGAAGACTTCCATGGCTCTGGTCAGAATGCCACCATTACAATGGTATATAATGCCTTCCTTAGATGGTGCAAGGGCAATAACAATGGACATGCTTACAGCATGGCGGAGTTCAAGAAGAAGCTTTCCCAGAGCTATGGCATACCGGTGGAAGATTTGATACAACATACCTCTATAGGTAATGTGATTGCCGGTAAAAACTTAACTCAGGATGCAAGAGTATACGGATGGACTTCTCCGTCCTCGCAATCTTGATGATATCCCCGTGGTTCCTCCACGGGGATATCATTATATCTGCGGTCTCCTGTGAAGGTTGTGAAGGAAATGAAGGTTTTTATTTCTTTTTCTTTATATTTTATTTATTTTTCTTTTTTCTCTAAAAAGGTATAAGTACCTTCATTTTCTTCATAAGAAGCACGGCACCCCTCTTTATGTTCCCCCGTAATTGCCGGTAAGGGCTGCCTTGCTGTCGGCTTGATGTCGCCCATCCTTTTTCCCATTTCAGGCTCAGGTGCGGATGGGACTCCATCTGCACCCTGCCGGAAAGTACACTGGGCTTGGCGTCAGAGTCCACCGTACTCGCCATCCAAACCCTCGGATTTGATGATAATTACATAGGGGAGGGTGCAGGATCGGCGACATTAGCATTTGCCGACCTGCTTCACAGTGCAAACGATTTTGAAGGTGGACACGCGCCCATTCGCTGCCGTAACGGTGATTTCCGTCTTACCGGAGCCGCCGTCGCAGAGCGCCACTGGGAATGAACAATCGTATGAGTTGCTTACCGCCCCGCGCTCGGCGACATCTACACGGACATGATAGAATGTGAAAACCTCTTTTGACAGCAGAACCCGGTGCCCGCTGCTGATAGCCTCATCATTATGGCTATAGGTAAAATCCCAACCCCGGGCGGAGCTGCCGGAGACCCGTTCTACTGAGAAGGTTAGCTCGTAGATGTCTTGTGTATAAGAACCCTCCGGCTCAGGTATCGGTGCCGGTTCCGGCACAGAGCATCCCGCCAGGAGCAGCAGAACCAAGGCAACGCACAGTAGTCTTTTCATTTTAGGCTCCCTCCGTCAAGTACGCTGTTGGGACACAGGTTGATAACCGTTTTCCCCTGCCGCTGACCCAGCTGCACATACTTGGCAGCGCCGCCCCACTTATGATGGATATAGCAAACAATGTATTGGGACTCTCGCAACATCCACCGATTTCGCCAGTCGAGAGCATACCGGGGATGGACCTCCTCAATGCCTTCTGCAAGCATGGTATCGCCGTAGTCTTCGTATTCGTTTTGCTTACCGGGCATGTACGCCAGGACTACCGCATACCGGATATGGGGGTATTTCGCCTGGAGCTGCCGCAGAGCAGAGCGCACATAAGCATCGAAAGCTCCCTGGTTACCCACATAAAAGCACTCAACGCCGTGCTGGGTGATAAGCTCCTCAATAGCAGCGTATAACGCAGGCTTCATATCCTCTGGGGTATCCTTATGTCCGAAAAAGCAACAAGTTGACATAATACGCCTCCGTAATTACCCATATTCGGGTTATTCTTATATCTTAAGAACTTTAATTTTGTTTGTCAACCCGTATTCGGGTAATTGTGCCAACTTTCACTGTTATCATATTATTAACCCGCAAACGGGTAATGTTAACAGTGGGAGGTCGCGCCTGTGGACTACTCAGAAATCTATGTAAAACGCATTCGGCAGCTGTGCCAGAAGCGCGGTATCGCTATCAATAAACTTGCTTCTATGAGCAACGTAAAACAATCAACCTTGGATAACATTGTCCGGGGTTTGACGAAGAACCCCAGAATTAAGACACTGCATAAAATAGCTCTGGCTTTTAATATGACCGTTGCAGAGTTTTTGGACTTTAAGGAGCTGAACGACTACTCCTTTGATGACGATGATGATGAATGATAACCGCCCGTCGGATCTTCAATCCGACGGGCGTCCTTTGTTATACTGGCACTCTCGTGCTGCGATACCGCTTTTCCTCCACGCCTTTAATGGATTCCAAAGAAACACCCATAATCTCCGCCGTCTGCTTTTGGGTCATTCCCTGAGACCGTAGCTCCCGAAGGCGGGCATCGAACCGCTGCTGCAGAGTCAGCTCCGGCAGTTTCATATCCAGCAGGTCCTCCATTGGGATGCATAAAAACATTGCCAGCAAACAGATATCATACGTGTGGAAGTTTTGGGCGCAGCACACCTTCTGGATGTGAAACCAGGCACTCAGGGTATTGGGTAGCAGGTCCCCATAGTGCTGTTGCAGGTCTTGAAACAGTAGCCGCGCGAAAACCTGTTCACCCCGTAGGGAAGTGTATTTTGTACCTTCCAGCCGGGACCGGATAAACTTTCCTACCGGCACATCGTTTTTTAGGCTGATATCGGCGTCAAAAACCTGGGTTACAAACTGTGCGACACTCCATTCCAGGTCAGATACCTCAGTATCTACCGGGCTGTCGTAAGGAACGACCTCCTCCGCTGTAGTTAGATGAAACCCATGGCCGGCACCGACAAGGCTGATGGAGCTGTTCAGCAGGCGACACCGGTGCTCTGGGCAGACAGATACCCACGGAAGCTGGTGGACCCTGTGCCAGTAGGTTTCTCCGTACTGCCCACGGTCGGCTTGTGCACAAATTGGGCAGTATCGGATATGCGTACGCTGGATGGCTTTACTCTTGGTGATATACAGGGCATCCGCAAATCGCCGGTCCCCCTCCTTTATCAGCTCCCACGCGGAAAGCCTACGCTCCAGCGGGATGAACCGTGCATAGTCGGGGAACATCGTGTGCTTTTCCAGAAATCGTTCGTATGGCATATAGCGCTCAATGGCAACTTTTGCACCATCGGTAAGAGGGATGATAAACTCCACACTGGGGCGTTTTCCGTACTCCACAAACAGGTCAGCAGCTGTTGTCGAAAAGGTCATGTGTCCCGAGCGCACATGATACCGGGAAAACCAACTGTAAGCCAATTCCCCCGGAAGGGGTTCGGGAAAAAATGATATCATAGGCTCACCTCCTCCACCGGGATGTGTCTTTTCAGGCAAGATACGATATCCTGCGCTCCCTTCTTTGCGTCCTTAACGATGGCGGCAATGGAAGTCTGTGCCGGAACCTCCGCCGACTCAGTTTTGGGTATAGGTGTGTTCTGCTTGACTCTGGATGTCGATGGTTTCCGGGCGGGCGTGATGTGTTGATGCAGCATCCGCAACCGTGTCTGATATGCTGCGTGCAGCAGATCAGACGAAATCTCCTCCCGCCCGGATAGGATACTGCACTCTTGTACATCGTGTAGTAACCCAACCAATACCGACGGATTCCCCTGACTGAAATCGAACAGGCGATGCATCATAGGTTCGTCCAGCTCCGCCCGGTGCTTAACATATTGGTATCGCCAAAGTGTTGTGCATAAATCCCGGAAAGCCTCACCATACTCCATCTGTTCATAGTACAGACCAAGGGTGCGTCGTGCCAGCTGAAACTCACCGCCAGATAGGTAGCTCGCAAGAGAAGGTGTTGCACAAAACACCATGCTTATGCCGCTGCAGTTGATTAGCTGCAAGAGACACCGGGCCAGGGCACTGCCAGTCTTTTGTCCGATAATATGCTCGAATTCGTCAATAATTAATGTGCCAACATGGGTGCTACAAACTGAAGAAACGCACCCGACGAGGGTATCTACAGTTGTGTTACGAGAGCGCAAAGCTTTTTCGCAATAATCACTGCCGAGCTTGGAGTCCACGACACGAAGTATTTCCAGAAGTAGCCCTTTAACCGATGCATCAAATGGAGTCTGAACAACAACACATGGGATAATCTGACGGTAAGGTTTTTCAGTGACGATAATCGGTGTTTTACTGAGAAGCTGGATGCTGCGGCTGATGGAAGTGGATTTTCCGATGCCGCTGGGACCGATGATGGTAAAAGAGTCTGCGCCGCCGATAATGCCGCTGCTCTCCACCATCTGAATGGCTTTTTGGTTCTCCACGAACTGCCGGGGCATCAGCGGCGATTCTTTCTTCATCAAGCTCCGCAGCAAGCCGAGATGGAGCTTTGAATATATCTCACGGCTCATGGCATTCGATAGAAACAATCGGTAAATATCCGACAGGGCGACCAGCCGGGTGGCAGCATCTGCGTAGATGATATCGGGGTCATAGGGTGGCAGTACGGTCAGCGCCTCGTCCAGCTCTGCGCCGTAGAGCATGGGTGGTAGGCATTTGCATAATTCACTCATGGTCGGTTTCCTCCTTTTTCACAAAATGCGTTTCTTTTTTGCAGAATGCACTTCTTTTACATAGTCAATATGGGTTTGGGCGCGTGCCCGCTGACGGGATTGGCGTATATTCTTGATGCCTACAGCTTCCACCTGCTTATTGGCGATGACTTCGATATGCTGTGCCAGGTCAATCTGCGCTTGCAGTTCTTTCTCTGCAGCACTACGGACCAGTTCACTCTGCACCGCCTTCATCCGTTTTACGCCATCCAGTGATTTTCCGCTGAAGCGCCTCTCTATCAGCTTGAAAGGGATATACTCGCCCTTTTCCAGCAGCCATACCTGTGTTACATCGTCTGGGTTATATGCGGCGATAGTGTCTCCGCCCCGAAGGTACTGTTCGGTATAAGCGTCATTACGGTATCTGAGACCGTTGACAATCAAACCTTTTCGGGTGAACCGGGCTTTTGTACGGGGCAACAGCGTCATTATCACCTGCTCAGGAGTGACGTCAATAAAATTGACTCCCGGCTGAGTCATGCCCCAGGCGAATATGCTGCTGGCGTTAGGCTTGACCTTGGCTTCCAACATAGGCTCCGTGTACGGATAATTTTCGGCGGATCGCCGAAAATTGTAGTACACGATGCAATGGAGTAGCACCCGCTCAAACTCACGAAAACTTAGTGTTGCATCAAGCCTGTAGTCCCGGGCACCGCGTTCCTGATAGTCCGGCTCCACGACGCCCTTCCATTTCAGGTGATTTTTGTACAGTTGCTGGACCACATCAAAAAACTTCTCAACCCGACTTTTGAGGTCCGGGCGTGCGGGTGGGAGCGATGTGACCTTTACCCCGAGCTCAGCAATGTTTGAGGAGAATGTATCCGAGATATATTCGCTGCCCATGTCGGAAATCATCACCCCCGGCAGTCCACAGTTGGGCCACTGCTCTGGCTCAATGAATACTCCATGCTCCCGACACCACTCTACCTTATCGGCAATAGTATTGAGCATCAGTCCCCGGAGACTGTAGACGCCGCCTTCCCATCCAAGGGAATAGCCGCAGCACATACCGCTGAACGCATCCACGCAGGCGGTAAGCACGGGTCTGCCTATGATGCTGCCACTGTCGTCGATGATATAGATATCGCAGACTGTCGAGTCGAGCATACAAACGCCTGGTGCAGGTGCTATTTCCTGCACACCATCGCCCAGTAAGGGCCGGTAGTCACGCAGGTAAGCTGTGTAACTTTCTCTGCCCGAGATTTCTCGCCGGATGTTCCGGGTCTTTTGGTAGTAGTACCGGAAGCGGTGGAAGGGTGGGTATCCATCTACCAGTTGTCCGTTAGCATCGGTGTATCTGTCCTTCAGCATAAGGGTATAGGTCGTAGTCAGAGTATGCCGCCGTTGTGTATAAAAATAGCGGCGTAAGGCATACTTAAAGTTTTTCTCGTCGGGGGTCAGGGGCTTTTCTGTACACAAGCTTCCCGGTGCCAGAGACTCTATTTTCTGGCTTGCAAGGTATAAGCACAGGTATTTCCGCACGGTTTGCTTGCTCACACCGTTCATTTCCGCAACTTGCGCAATTATGACAGACCGCATGGACTCCTTGTGTATAAAAGGAAGCACCGGCGCAATGAGGGTGTAGCGCTCGTGCATAAGTTTTCGCTGTTCTGTCATTATTTCTTCTTGGGGTTTTAGCCGCCAGGCATCCGGTATGGGGTACTCGCCCTCGGCGCACCGTTCCCATCCTTTCAGGCTGTTGGCGGAGGCCCACCGGGGCATTGCTGGCTTAACGCAGTCAATAATCAAAATCCGCTCCCCATCTACTGCCAGTACCCGCACTAAGTCATCCCCACATTTGTACAAATCATTCTTCTGCATTGGTGCTGTCCTCCGCTTCAATTACGATAGCCCAGTCGGTAATCCCGTGCCGGAGCCAGTAATCCCGGCTGGCATCCAAGAGCTGTCCGGTCCGGGGAAGGGAAAGCTTCTTGCGGTATACGCATTCCCGCACTGCCATATCACCGTCCGACCTTGTGTATAAGAAATCCGATACATAGGCTCCGTCGTCCGGCGCTGTGAAGTCCTGCAGTGGTACATTGCTGCGGAACTCTTTTACATCCGGGTCTGCTTCCAGCCTTTCGGCATAGGCAAGCTGCAATGGATTGAATGTCCGGCAGATACCCGGGTGTTTGCTGAAGGTCTGCTTGGTACAGCGGATTTTGTTCTTGCTGTTTCTCATGTGTGTTCCTCCTGAAAAAGTAATGTAGCGGTGAGTGCTGATTTTTGCCTTCAATTTGCTGATTTTCGCTACGATTTTGCTGATTTTTGAAAGCGACTCTGATTTTCAGCATTTTTAACGCCGCAGATCAACCGAAAATGCTGAAAATGCATTCTCTGGACTGCTGAAAATTGATATTTAGCAAATGCGTATGTCAATCTACAATCCCGATTATCCTCTTTAGAACAATCCGGTTCAGCGTCTATACCCCCTGGGTGTGCGCCTTAATTTTCTCAAAAATCTGTCATTATACTACTCTGCGATTGCGTACTTAAGTGGGATCCAACTTAAGTGTGCTCATACTTATGTTTGGCGGAAAAAACTGCGAATTTGTCGGCAAAAACACCGTAATACTGGCGATTTCCGTGTCACATTTGGGAAAACAAACACTCGTCAAGCAATACGCATAGTAGTATTATGCAAGATTAAAAATTGAAAAAGGCGGCGTATGGGGGGTAAAAATCTCGGCAAACCGCGGGTATAAAAGAAGCAGCCTCACCGCGGATCGGTGAGGCTGCGAGACGCTACATTATTTTGTTTTTCTCAGGATACGAAGATTTGTTTCCCGATACGGGGTTGCCTGTTTACTTAACGGTAGAAGTGCTTCTCAGTGTGACATCGTGGGCGCCGCCCTCGATGATGGAGGTGGCGGAAACCAGCGTCAGCTTGGCATCTCTCTGCAGGTCGGGAATGGTGATCACGCCGCAGTTGCACATGGTGCTCTTGACCTTGTACAAGGATGCTTCTACATTATCGTGCAGGCTGCCTGCGTAGGTAACATAGGAGTCAACACCCTCTTCAAAGCTCAGCTTGGTGCTGCCGCCTAAGTCATAGCGCTGCCAGTTCCGGGCGCGGTTACTGCCTTCGCCCCAGTATTCCTTCATGTATGCGCCGTTTACCATGACCTTGGGAGTGGGAGATTCGTCGAACCGGGCGAAGTAACGGCCCAGCATCAGGAAGTCCGCGCCCATGGCCAGGGCCAGGGTCATGTGGTAATCGTGGACGATACCGCCGTCGGAGCAGATGGGCACATAGATGCCGGTCTCCTTGAAGTATTCGTCCCGGGCAGCAGCCACTTCAATGACGGCCGTAGCCTGTCCTCTGCCGATACCCTTGGTTTCCCGAGTGATGCAGATAGAGCCACCGCCGATACCCACCTTAACGAAGTCCGCACCGGCCTCAGCCAGGAAACGGAAGCCGTCTCTGTCCACCACATTGCCGGCGCCGATCTTTACAGTGTCGCCGTAGTGTTCCCGGACCCACTGGATGGTCTTTGCCTGCCAGCAGGTGTAGCCCTCGGAGGAGTCGATGACCAGCACATCCACGCCGGCGTCCAGCAGAGCGGGGATCCGCTGGGCGTAGTCACGGGTGTTGATGCCCGCGCCAACCAGATAGCGCTTCTTGTCGTCCAGCAGCTCCAAAGGATTTGCTTTGTGGGAGGCGTAGTCCTTGCGGAACACGAAGTACATCAGATGGTCGTTTTCATCCACGATGGGCAGGCTGTTGAGCTTGTGATCCCAGATGATGTCGTTGGCTTCCTTCAGTGTGGTGTCCGCGGGAGCGGTGATCAGCTTTTCCCGGGGCGTCATGAAATCCCGAACCTTCTCGTCGGGGCTCATGCGGCTGACCCGGTAATCACGACCGGTCACGATGCCCAGGAGCTTACCGTTGGCAGAGCCGTCCTCGGTGATGGCGACAGTGGAGAAACCGTTGCGCTCCTTCAGAGCCAGAACATCGGCAAGGGTAGCATCCGGGGTCAGATTGGAGGCGGAGGTGACGAAACCTGCCTTGTAGCCCTTGACCTTTGCCACCATGGCGGCCTGATTTTCTATGCTCTGAGAGCCAAAGATGAAGCTGATGCCGCCCTCCTTTGCCAGCGCGATGGCGAGAGTGTCGTTGGAAACGGACTGCATGACCGCGGAGGTCATGGGGATATTCAAAGAAATGGCGGGTTCTTCTACGCCCTTGCGGTACTTGACAAGAGGTGTCCGCAGGGAGACCCGGTCGGGGATACACTCTTCAGAGGTGTAGCCGGGGATCAGCAGGTATTCGCTGAAGGTACGGCTGGGTTCGGACATATAATGCGCCATGGACATCTCCTCCTAAATATGTATAATAGTGAAATGTATGATTACCCATAAATATACCACAGCTTACATATACGGTCAAGTGGGAAAGGTGGATAAAAAGCGGTTTTTTGAGACCGATCCTGTGGTTGCTTGTGACGAATAAAAGAACATTTATCTTACTGATCTACCGATTTTTGAGAAAAAGTTGTTGACCTTATTGATTTTTTCGGTTATAATACCCTAGCATGACCCATTATGGGCATTAACTATGTTCCGCTGCGGCCGAAATTTCGGCTGTCGAGCATATTGATTTTGAGGAGGTGTATCAGTTATGAAGCGTACCTACCAGCCCAGCCGCCGTCACCGCTCCAAGGTTCACGGTTTCCGTCAGAGAATGGCTACTTCCAACGGTCGTAAGGTGCTTGCCCGCCGCCGTGCCAAGGGCCGCAAGGTTCTGTCTGCTTGAGTAAAATGCGGTCGCGAGACTGCAGCATAATGCGCTCAATGCGAAACGGGAGAAATAAGCGGGGCGACCGATTTTCGCCCCGCTCCCTTTTTTGTGGGACGCATTCTGAAAGGATCTCCCAGCCGCCCAGCGGAGCTTTTCCCGCAGATGTGCGTTATTGAAACCTCGAAATACACAAAGTATTCCTTCGGTTTCAAACCTTCCTCTGCGAAAAAATCTCTCGCCGGGTGATCTGCGATCCCCTTTTGCGAACGCGTCTTGTATGGTGCTTATGAACAGTGCCGTAAGGTGCAGGCTGATTACGATATGTCATTGCGAGGGTGGTGCGCCGCGCAGCGAATCAAAATCTATCGCTTGCCGGGGGCAAGCGCACATTAAAAAACTCTTTGCGCCCGTGGCAATCCGTATCCTTCTTCTGTCGGCTTTGCATAAAGTGAGGGAATTGTATGAAATTTTCCAGCGCGCTGAAGCTTAATCACATATTCCGCCGGCTGTATTCCACCTCCGGCCACGCAAATGGTTATCTTGTGCTCTATGCCCGGAAAAACCGGACTGAGAGCAACCGCGTGGGCATCACCGTCAGCAAAAAGCTGGGCAAGGCCCATATCCGCAACCGCGTGCGCCGCAGACTCCGGGAGGTCTACCGTCTGAATGAGGACGCCTTTGCCCCCGGCTGGGATATCGTGGTGGTGGCAAGAATGAAAGCCATCGCCTGCTCCTTTGATGATCTGACCAAGGCATATCTTGCCCTTGCGCAGAAAGCCGGTATTTTGAAGGAAAACAGTCTATGAAAAAAGCATTTTTGGCTTTGATCCGCTTCTATCAGCGCTATATTTCTCCCATGAGCCCACCCCGCTGCCGTTTTAGACCCACCTGCTCAGCATACGCTTACGAGGCTATCAACAAATACGGGGCCATCAAAGGCGGATGGCTCGCCCTGCGCCGGCTTATGCGGTGCAATCCTTTTTATAAAGGAAATTGGTATGACCCCGTGCCGTAACCAGTGCCGATAAAAACACGTCATTGCGAGGGCGCTTGCGCCCGTGGCAATCCGTAATACCATTGCTTCATGGTGTCGGCACAGTAAAGGACTTCCATAAGGAGGATGTCAACTTGGACAAGATTATTACTGTACCCTTTGGCTACCTGCTGGATTGGCTGTATCAGTTCACCACCAACTACGGTGTGGCGCTGATGCTGTTTGCCGTGGTGGTGCAGCTGGTTCTGCTGCCCATTACCGCCAAGAGCAAGAAGAGCATGATGAAGATGTCCCGTCTTCAGCCCAAGATTCAGGAGATCCAGAGAAAGTACGCAAACGACAAGCAAAAGCAGAATGAAGCCATTCAGAAGCTTCAGCAGGAAGAAGGCGCGACCATGGGTTGCGGCGGCTGCCTGTGGAGCTTTGTCCCCATGCTGATCCTGATCCCGCTGTACAGCGTTGTCCGTCAGCCCATCATCTATATGCTCCATGAGAGCGCAGAGGTGGCGGAAGCCATCGTGGGAATCGTGAAGGAAGGCCTTCCCGATCTGTTCTCCGGTCGGAATGAATACTACAGCCAGCTGATCGCAGCTGCCCACATTCCTGAATTTGTGGATGCTATCAAGGAAAAGTTCCCTGAGATCGGAAGTAATGTGCTGGAGGGCGTGAACTTCAGCTTCCTGGGCATCGATCTGGGCGCTGTTCCCGAGTTTAATGTGTTCGGTTCTGCCTGGCAGTGGAACTGGAAGCATATCGGCGGCGCGCTGATTCCGCTGCTGTCCGCTGCCCAGCAGGTGATTGCCATGAAGGTCTCCCAGAGAGCAAACGACTCTGTGGTCACCGACGAGAACGGCATCGAGGACAAGGAAACAGCCAAAAATTCCCAGGCAAACCAGACCAACAAGATGATGACCTGGATGATGCCTATCATGTCGCTGTGGATCGGCTTTACCGTTCCTGCTGCCCTGAGCCTTTACTGGTTCATCGGCGGTGTGGTGAGAATGGTGGAGGACATCGTTCTGACCAAGCATTACCGCAAGGTCTATGATGCTGAGGATGCCGTCCGGATCCAGAAAGCCCTGGAGCAGGATGCCATCGAGGCAGAGAAGGAGCGCATCCGCGCGGAGCGCCGGGCTGCGAATCCCGATGGTATTACCGATAACACCAGCAAGAAGAAGCTGCAGAAGAAGCAGAAGGCAGAGGAAGAGGCCGCCAAGGCTGCCGCTGCCAGGGAATATGCCGCAAAGAAGGGCGCTGTGGAAGAGGAAGAGGAGAAGACTACGCTCTCCGGTATCGCTGACCGCCCCTACTGTAAGGGCCGGGCTTATGACCCCAACCGTTACAGCGCAGAATCTACGGAGGAATAACAATGGAAAAAACCTTGATTACCAGCGGTAAGACCATTGAGGCGGCAGTGGAAGCTGCCTGCGCCCAGCTGGGTCTGAGCCGCGATGATATCAGCTATCAGGTCCTGTCCCTGCCCAAGTCCGGTTTCCTGGGCATCGGCAATCAGCCTGCCAAGGTGCAGGTGACCTACGAAGCACCCGACCCCCAGCCGGAAGCGCCCAAGGTGGCGCTGTCTTCCGCTTCCCGCTCCAAACCCAAGGCAAAGCCCGTCGCTCCCAAGCAGGAGGCTCCCAAGGCTGCACCCGTAAAGGAGCAGCCCAAGGTGGAGGCCGAACGCAAACCCGTACAGCCAAAGAAGGAGGCTGCCGCACCTGCCAAACCAGCGGTGGCTAAACCACAAGTTGCACCACAAGAGGAGAGCCACAAAACTCCCGTGGCCGACTTGGTGGCACAAACCAAAACCTACGACGAGAGGGTGGCCGAGAGCAAGGAGGTATTCCGTGTGGAGAGCACCGAACTTTCGGGACCCAAAGTCCTCGGCAAAATCGATGTGGATAGCCTTCGCAAGGGTGGCGATTCGCACCGCGAGAAGCGCAAACGCATCAAGGACAAAGTAGATGTGACCAAACCACAGCAGGGTGGCGGTAAGCCCCAGCAGGGTGGTGGCAAGCCCGCAGGTGGCGCACCACAGCAGCAGGGACAGCCCAGCAGGAAGGACAAGAAGAACAAACAGAAGAATGCTCCGAAACCCGTGGTACGCCCCGAGGTAAGCGACGAGGAGGTTCAGAAACAAATCAAAGATACCCTCGCACGACTCACAGCAAGAGGCGGTAAGAGCAAAGGCTCCGTATATCGTAAGGAGAAACGCCAAGAGGTGAGGGAGCGTATGGAAGCCGAATTTGAGCAGGAGATGAGTGAGAGCAAGGTGCTCAAACTCACCGAGTTTGTGA